>CAZJOL010000001.1:0-4565 GCA_964547605.1 uncultured Bacteroidaceae bacterium
ATGGGGTCGGGGAAATTTTCCATGATCTGACTGAATTCCGCAACCTCGGCAGGACGTCTGGCGTTTATTTCCGTAAGGAATCCTGCTGTCTTGGGCGCACGACCTATTCTATTCGTTTTACTGGTTCTTGTCAACCAAATTTTGGCCCAACTCATTTGAATAAGCTAGTCTGCGTGTATCCTCAATCTCATGATGAACAAACATACATTGCTAATTACCTCGACCACAAAACCGCACAGATCGACGCCCTCATAAGCAAAAAAGAAAAGCTGATTGAATTACTGAACGAAGAACGCACCGCGCTCATCAATCAGGCAGTAACAAAAGGCCTCAACCCCGATGCACCCATGAAAGATTCGGGGATTGAGTGGATTGGGGAGGTTCCGGAGCATTGGAAAATGTCAAAACTAAAACACCTATCTTCAATTATTTCAAAAGGAACTACCCCATCAACAATTGGTAAAGACCTAATTGAAGAAGGAAAAATTAAATTCATAAAGGCAGAGAACATCTTTGAAAATATAATTCGGGATCATCCTTCCTTTTTTATTGATGAGGAAACTAATGAATTACTAAAGAGATCTAATCTGTGTGAAAAAGACGTGCTATTTGTTATTGCTGGTGCTACAATTGGGAAAGTGGCGATTTTGCCAAAGTCTTTTTTGCCGGCAAATACTAATCAAGCTGTTTGTTTTATCCGTCTAAAGGACACCTCTCGTTCAATGTTTTTGTGGCTGTGGTTGCAATCAAATTACATAAGAGAAATTATTAAATTGCAATCCAATCAAGCAGCACAACCGAATATTTCAATGGAGGATATTGCGAATTTCAACATCCCTATTATGGATGATAATGAGCTCCAACAAATAGTTTCATTTATTGAACGACATTGCTCAAATTTAGATTCCATGATTTCAAGAGTGTCAATGCAAATCGATCTTTTGAAAGAATACAGAACTGCCCTAATAAGTGAGGTAGTAACCGGAAAAGTGGATGTGAGAGATGAAAAAGTATTTTGAAATAATATTTAGACGTGCTTTAGACGAAAGTTTAGACGCCACGTAATTATTAAGTGTTGATCTTCAATTCAATATTACAACAGAAATCAACATTTTTAGACGCAACCTTAGACGCACTTTTAGACGGATAGACTCAAAATGAGAAAATAAAAGAAGACAGTAATGGCAAACGGAATTCACACGGAACAAACCTTTGAAGCAGTTATCGAAGAATCGCTGCTCAGCAAAGGTAGCTATATCAAAGGTCATTCGGACGATTTTGATACACAAAAAGGTTTATTTCCAAAGTACGTTACCGACTTTTTGAAAGAAACACAACCAAAGGCCTGGGAGAAAATTACGGCCACACATAAAGGCGAAACCGAACAAAAAGTGGTAGCCCGCCTGATGAAAGAAATTGATCTTCGGGGCATTCTTGATGTAATCCGGAACGGTTTCACCGATTATGGTGTGAAATTCAACATGGCTTATTTCAAGCCCGAAAGCTCACTCAACCCCGACGCCGAAACATTATACAATCTCAATAAACTATCGGTCACCCGCCAGCTTTTTTATGAGCGCAACGGCCGCAACTCGCTTGATATGGTGCTTGCACTCAATGGCCTGCCCATAGCTACCATAGAATTGAAAAATCAGTTTTCCGGGCAAAACGTTGCCAATGCACAAAAGCAATATGTGTATGACCGGGAGCCGGCCGAACCCATATTTCAGTTTAAAAAGCGCGCTTTGGTGCACTTTGCCGTTGATACCGATGAATGTTTCATGACCACAAAACTGGCCGGAAAAGAAACGCGCTATCTTCCGTTCAATATGGGAAACAACAACGGCGCAGGCAATCCGGCGAATCCAAACGGCTACAGAACTTCGTACCTGTGGGAATATGTCTGGGCAAAAGATAGCATTCTAGATATCATTGGAAAATTTCTTCACCTCCGAATTGAGGAATATAAACTGGATGGCGTTATTAAGAAAAAAGAGTCCATTATTTTCCCACGCTTTCACCAGATGCAGGTGGTGCGCATGCTTACCAAAGACGCCAGAGAATCCGGAGCCGGGAAAAACTACCTCATTCAGCATTCGGCCGGTAGTGGAAAATCAAATTCAATTGCCTGGCTCAGTTATCGCTTGTCGAGTCTGCACGATGCATCCGACAACAGAGTGTTCGATTCTGTTGTTGTCATTACCGACCGTCGGGTTCTCGACAGCCAGCTTCAGAATACAATCTATCAGTTTGAGCATAAAGAAGGCGTAGTGCAGAAAGTCGACGAAGACTCCAATCAGCTTGCCGAAGCATTGGCCGCCGGGAAAAATATAATCATTACAACACTTCAGAAATTTCCTTTTATACTTGGCAAAGTATCAGAACTCCCAACACGGAAATACGCTGTTATTGTTGACGAAGCCCATTCTTCACAGGGCGGTGAAGCCACTAAGAAAATGAAAGAAGTGTTGGCTGCCAAAACGCTTGAAGAAGCTGTAGCAGAAGAAAAAGAAACCGGAATGGATGATGATGCCGAAGACGAAATCCGCAAATCGATGCAGGCACGCGGCAAACAAGACAATCTTAGTTTCTTTGCATTTACAGCTACACCAAAATCAAAAACCGTAGAAGTATTTGGCACCAAAGGCTCCGACGGCCTCCCACGCCCGTTTCACGTCTATTCAATGCGTCAGGCCATCGAAGAAGGTTTTATTCTGGATGTGCTGAAAAATTATACCACATACAAGGCCTATTTCAAACTATCGAAACAAATAGAAGACGATCCCAAAGTAAATAAAAAACAAGCTGCACGCGCCATAGCCCGCTTTCTGTCGCTGCATCCGCACAACCTTGCACAAAAGACCGAAGTCATGGTTGAGCATTTCAGGCAGATTTCTTCAAGGAAAATCGGCGGAAAAGCAAAAGCAATGGTTGTAACAAGCTCACGCCTGCACGCAGTCCGGTACAAAGAAGAATTTGATCACTATATTAAAGAAAAGGGATACACTGATATACGCACGTTGGTTGCATTTTCAGGCAAAGTGTTATGCGATGAATTCCCTGATGGTGTTTCAGAATCAGATTTTAACGGCTTCGGTGAAAAAGAGCTCCCGAAAAAATTTGCAACAGACGAATATAATTTATTGCTTGTTGCAGACAAGTACCAGACAGGTTTTGACCAGCCACTGCTTCACACCATGTATGTTGATAAAAAGTTGTCGGGGGTAAAAGCTGTGCAGACTCTTTCGCGTCTCAACCGCATGCACCCTGGCAAAGAAGACACTTTTATTCTTGATTTCACCAATGAAACCGATGATATTCTGAATTCATTTCAGCCATATTACGAACTCACCACCATTACCGAAAACTCTGATCCAAACAGGCTGTACGACCTTAAAGCAGAAATAGAGAAGCCCGCAATAATATGGAATTCCGAGGTTGAAAATTTCTGTACCGTGTTTTTCAAATCATCTAAGAACCTGAATGTATCAGAACAGAGCAAACTAAATGCATATATAGATCCTGCAGTTGAGCGTTTCAAAAAGCTTGCAAAAGTATGTGCCGAAGAAGATGTTATCGGAACAGAACTCACACAGGAAGACTACAAAAACACGCTGCAAGCCTTCTACCGGGCATATTCTTTTCTTTCGCAGATCATGCCCTTCTCCGATGTGGAGCTTGAAAAGCTTTTTACTTATGTGCGTTTTCTGCTGAAAAAACTCCCACGTACTAATCAGAATGACCGTTTCAGACTTGGCGACGAAGTATCGCTTGAGTATTATCGGTTACAGAAAATATCAGAAAAAACCATTGCGCTTGAGCCACTGCCGGAATACAAACTGGAACCAGCAACCGATTCCGGCATCAGGCTTTCGAATGAAGAAAAAGCCGCATTGTCTGAAATCATTGAGATATTGAACAAGCGCTTCCAGACTGAATTCAACGCAGCCGACAAGTTGTTTTTTGATCAGATAGAGCAAGAACTCGTTGATGATGAAAAGTTGTCACTGCAGGCAAAAAACAACACAATGGAGAATTTCAGTTTCGGGTTCAACGACCTTTTTATGGACAAACTCATTTCGCGCATGGAGCAAAATCAGGACATTTTCAGCAAGATGATGGACGATTCTGACTTCCGCGATATAGTCCAGACCTATATGCTGAAGAAAGTGTATGAGAGGTTGAATGCGGGGAGTGGTAATGTGTAGCGGCTTGTATGAAATCTCTTCGACTTTAAGACACCAATAATTTTAACACCTTGTTCGTCAATTATGTTTTTATTGAATTCGTAATCGTTTACCAATAAAAGTCTATTGAAAAAGTAAATATGAGTCAATATGGATGTAGCTTTTGATTATCAAATAATCCCTAACTTTGAGTAAAATCATTTTTGAAATGGTTGAAAAGATTTATCATTTTGATTTGAAAGATTATCGTCCCGACGGCGTTAATATAGAAACGCGGACTCCGTTTGTATTGCTTATTGGTGAGTGGGAGGTTGATTTCTACGAGGCAAACAAACCTTTCAAAGCCAATTCCGTTCATGGAAACTTTCGGTTTATGAA
>CAZJOL010000001.1:4665-31366 GCA_964547605.1 uncultured Bacteroidaceae bacterium
GTGTAGAATGAAAAAGATAAGTGTTATTGCTTTTGATGCGGATGATACGCTATGGGTGAACGAACCGTATTATCAGGAAACGGAAAAATTGTTTTGTTCCATGATGCATGAATATGCCTCGCCGGAGCGGGTTTCAGAAGTTTTATTGCAAACTGAAAAACAGAATATAGCGTTGTATGGCTTTGGGGCAAAAGGATTCACTTTGTCGATGATTGAAACAGCAATGCATCTGAGCGACGGCAAGGCGGATGGAAATATTGTTTCCGGCATTATTTCATTGGGGAAAGCATTGCTGTACAAGCCCGTTGAATTGCTTGGAGATGTTCGCACAGTGCTATCGGATTTGCACTCCCGGTATACTATGGTGATTGCTACCAAAGGTGATTTGCTCGATCAGCAGCGAAAGCTGTCAAAATCAGGTATTGAAAAAATGTTTCATCATATTGAAATCATGAGCGACAAAACCGAAGCAGATTACCAGAAGTTGTTGATGAAACTGAATGCAAGACCAGAAGAATTCCTGATGATTGGTAACTCCATGAAATCAGACGTATTGCCGGTTGTAGCCATTGGAGGCACCGCCATACACATTCCGTATTCAGTCACCTGGCAGCACGAAGCAGAAACAGAGCCGGTTTCACACCCGAAAATTATGACGGCAAAACGGATGGGAGAGATTCTGACGATGCTGGAGAATTGATGATGCCACAAAAGGACCAACAAACCCCCGAAGTTGCATTTGCAAATTGAATTCAGCATTAAAACAAATTGCAGTTGAACAATCCCAACTGAAATCAATGAGTTTCAAATGAATTCCAATAACTGCGTAGCTCACATGAAACAAAGACTTCGGCAATATGAAGAAGGAAGTTGTCATTTTCCGTAATAAATGTAATATCACATTTACTAATTTTCTCTTTTTGAATAGTTGAAATTTCCTCACAGATTTGCTTATTCAGGTCTTCTTTACTTGTAAATCCAAATTTGTCAATAGGCTCTTTGTTTTTCTTGTTCAAGACAGCATGCAATTTATTGTCTTTGTCGTTTTTAAGCATTGCAAATGCCCAGGTGGCTGTATATCTGTCGCCGGCCATAACGTGCTGTTTTATTCTTTGAATTAAGTTCCTTGAAATTCCAGTATATAGAAAGAGTCTTTCCTCATGAACAATTTCAGAAAACACATACAATCCGGAGTATTTCTTGTCTTGATTTTCAGTTGCACCGCAGTTAAGTAATAGTTCTTTAATTTTTTCAGTATTGTTTTCGCGTTTATCAAACAAATAGTTTACTGACTTGTGCTGTTCCGGATTGGTAAATTGCTGTTTGATTTTTTTTACGAAATGAAACAACATTTCTTCTATACCAGACATCGAAGGAAAAGACTCAGTTTTGTAATTGTTACTCATGACAGTATTTCTTTATTAGAGAGCTAACATTCTCTGAAATTCTATTGTATTCATCTTTACTAACTCTCCAATCAATATGCTTGGAGAAATAAATCTTTGTACCAGCAAGCGTTGTTTCTATTTTATTTCCGATAGATTCTTTTTGCATTTCCTTTTTAATGGTGTATGATCCGTCATTGTTGTCTTCAAAAGTATATCCAAGCCAAATGTTGTCAAACTTTCCATCAGCTTTTCTTTTGGGATGCAAACCCCAGAAATTGGATGCAAAACGATTGAAAACTAAAATCAAGGTTGGTTGTATTTGCTCAATTACATCTTTTGTTATTTCAAGTTGTTGAGCAAGAAAAGCCCGCCCCTTATCTGAATCGCAAAATTTCACAAGGTCCTTTTGATTTGAATGGCGCTGAACCAGCATGTCTATATACGTGACTTTTGATGTCACTTCTTTTGGCAACAATTCAATACGCTTTTTATAAAAGGCATCGCTTTCACAAACCTTTTGAAAATCAAATGAGTAAGGCGCAAACGGATCTTTGTTTCTTTTCTTTTCAGCGTCTTCCCGATAAGAAGGATTAATCCCACATATCAGTATTTTGGCAGATGGATCGACTTTTGACCAGACATAATTTCGTTTAAGAATTTCTGACAACTCCGAATTTTTTAGTTTTTCTTTATTATCCTCAAATACAGTCTCAATCCTCTTTTTGTAAGTTTCTTCAAATGTTTTCATAGCTGAATTTTCTTGCAATTTAGTAAAAATATTATTCCGTCTGCATTTCTTTTTCAGTTTTCTCCATATTCATCACCATCGCAGGCATCTGATTCAAAGAACAAGAAGGATTCTGTGTTGACGCTGCAGCACATTTGCGCAGAAGGTGATGGCGGTATGAGAAACCGGAAGAACTATTGCCGGTGACCTGTGCTGCCAGATGCGGAAAGCGGGTGCATAACAACTGTCTGATTTGTTCCTTGTCAATACAGGCGTTGGCATTCAACAAAGAGGCAAGTTCAAGCAATAGTGACTGATTTTCATTGATGATCTTCAATGCAGCTGAATACGATTCCTGCAACAGATTTTTCACTTCATTGTTTATTGAGCCGTCAAGATCAAGATACCCGTCGTTCAGAAAAGGTTGAGGAATGTTTACCAGACCGGGAAAAGAGCCCATGCCGCGGTTTCGGATCATGGCTGTGGCGCGGCGTGTTGCCTGTGAAATATCAGAACCGGACCCAGCCGTAACATGCTCATGACCGAAAATGATTTCTTCTGCAGCAAGACCGCCAAAAAGTGAAACAATTTCATTTTGGATAATTGAAACGGAATGAAATTCCGGCTTCTTGCTGACATCGACAAAGCCATTGACAGAAGCATCGGCAGTGCGTGACAAAATACGATCAGGAATTACCTTAAGCAACACAATGTCAATAACCGCATGGCCTGCCTCATGCACAGCAACGATAGCCTGATTATCATCGTGTTTGATTTTCCGAAGCCGCGCATTTTCCAGATCGACATCATACTTCATTGATCCGCATTGCACTTTACCTTTCATGAAGTTCACTACAACAGTTTCGTTGCAGACATCGAAAACGGCCTTATCCGGCTTCTTGCGCAACTTCGACATCTGGTTGATTACCTGGCCAATGTTCGATACGATAAGTTGATTAATGGTTGACTGAATGGGCCTGACACCCTGTGCAGGCGTGACACCTTCTGCAAAAATCATTTCATGAATGCATTTACTGAAAACAAAATCCATATCGTGTTTGTTCAGATAATTGCGACTGATTTTCTTCAGCGACTCTTCGATAATTCGCTTGTATGCGTTGCTGCTTAATGATGGATAAACCAGATGAATATTGCCTAGCCGCGCAATCTGCTCATGCCGGAATGACCAGGATAGAACCATTTTTATATCAGAGCGTGTAATTTTCAGCGATTCTTTATGAAAATCATCGGCGCTCATATCAGGGTTGTAATTCCCGCTCATTGAATAGGCATCATCAAGATTTCCGATGACAAAAATGACTGATTTGCTGCAATCAAATGTTTTCGGGGTTATTGATTTATGAAAGATCTCTGTAAGAAAATCTACAGTCTGTGTGCCATTCAGAGTGTCAAGATATTCACGTATTTCAAATTCCGTTTTGAATTTTGGCCAGAGAAAGTCCAGTAAATCATCGAGATAGGAATCTGCGACAAATGGAAATTTATTTCCCCTTTCTTGTTTGTAGCTTTTTTCCGCATGTCTGTAAAATTCCGAGGACTTCAGAACGCAGTAGTTTCTGAATATTGACATTCCTGATGTGACAAATCCGTTTTTAACGATCACCCCTTTGCTGAGCATAAATTGCGAAGCAAAAATCAACCGTTGTAATTTCTCAAAATTGGAAAACCGTATTGTATTAGAATTGAAGCGTCCATTGTCAAGAATATCCCAGACCAGTCTTGTTGCCCGGCTTTCGCGCTCATCTTTTCCTGTAGAACTGGCATTCTGAAATTCATCAAACACCAGAATCATTGGTCTGCTGTTTTCTTTTTCGAGAACATCAGTGAGGGTTTCGCGGATAGTCCAGTTCGAAGAGTTGTCTCCCATGTCGAAACGAAAGAACATTTCGGCCTTTCCAATCAGTTCCGATAGTCTTTTTATCAGCGCAGTTTTTCCAACACCGGTCATCCCCCACAGATTAATTACCAGCGGTCGTTCCTGCATTTCGGGAAACAGCACCCAGGATTCAACTACCCTGCAGACTTCATCAATAATTTTATCAATTCCGAAGAATTCCTTTTTCAGCTCCACGCGCGCGTTTTGCAGCATTTTTCTTTTTTCTGAAAGTTCTTTTTTATTCATCATGGCTTTATCGTTTTCTGACAAAGGTAGAAGGTCACTACGCCAAAGCGTGGCGGAGTTGAATATTGAACATGGAACCTGTCTGCAACAGGCAGGCAAGGAAGTAAGAATATTGAAGAGATGGAATATGGGACAATGATATGAACTATTAAGCGATAGAAATGAGATGTATCTTTTGAACTTTATAAACTTACAACTTTTATGGGCGCGCGTCTCCTGCTTGCAACGTTTTTCGTTGACGCGTGACCTGAAGTCCATCGTTGCACTATCATTGACATTGGAACAAAAATAATAAACCCGACGATTCCATGTAAGTCCTTCGGACCAACGATGAAATGTCGGGATTGAAAAAGCTTTTGAAAACTACTTCGGTTTTTATTTTCTGAATTCAAGTAATTTTAGTGTTGCGGCTTCGGTGCAATCTGCAACAGCTTTGGCAAACTGCTTTTTACGCATATCAGACTCATTAAAATCAATTGCAATTACAGAATCTTTAACCGCTGGAAGGGTTTCAAACTTCCCTTTATAACCAGCGTTAAGAATGGTATTGACAGCTTCTTTTACGGCATCTTTTACTTTTGAAACGTCTTCATCCGTCACATTGCCGCGGCCATAATTCAATGCATCAGCAAGAGTGGCTGTTTGTATATAAATGTAGAGGCATCCTTCTTCTAACGGCTGAATGGGTATTAGCTTCGCACGAAGAGTTGATTTCCGATTCTCATTTGTCACAAACAAATACTCAAGTCCTTTTCCTTTTTCAGGATCATATCCTTCTCTGTTGTAGCGAGGTCCCATAAGGATTTGCGGATGTTTGGCCTGTAAATGCTGCAGGGCATTCCGAGCCATTTCATAATGTGTTTCAGATTTCTGCCTGATTCGGATAGCTGCTATAAAAACGGCTAAAACCACTATCAGACCTGCAATGTCTTTGATTGCGTCGAGCCAGTTTTCGTTTCCATAGCCTTTAATATCAAGGTTGATAAAAATAGCAGCAATTCCAACAATGCCGAATACAGCAGTCAGAATTTTTTCAAGATCTTCGTTGTAATAACTAATTAGTTTCATATGATCAGATTTTAAATGCTTTGATAAGATTTCCATTGTTGTCATATCCCAGTGTTTTATTCCTGAAATAATGAAGCATCTTGTCGGTGTCGCTGTTTGATAGATTTGTTTTTACAATCGCATTGTAAATGTCTTCCCAGGTAATGCGTGTGAAAATCCCGGCATCGGGTTCCTTGATATGTGTGCCGAATTCCCAGAGTATGCTTTGTTCCTTGTCGGCCGGGACCAGATTGGCCAGTAAAAAGCGTTTATTCATCTGTTTCGCCATCCATGTGCCCAGGAGCCAGAAACGAAGCAATTCATATTTCTGATCGCGCACCACTTTTTCGTATGGTGAGTTGAACACCGTATTATACCAACGATTGGCGCCTGTGGTGTAACCGCTTGGTGCTGCAAGATGCCGCGCCAGAGTTTCGCCGCTGCCCGATGTATCGTTGCCCGAAGTTACTTTGGCTTCAACAAAAACAAGCGTGTGATCGGTATTGATGATAATGTCGGGCTCTGAGCCATGCGCAATGGTTTCTCCAAACGTCAGGCGTGCTTCGTTCAGCAACGACCAGCCACAGAAATTTTCTTTCTGCTGCTGATATTCGCGCTGATTAAACGACCACAGCATCAACTCCGCCGTGGTGGTTTGACTGGCGAAACTCTCATTCAGCAAGGCTGGCAACAGGTTCTGCCGTTCCAGATACCGGAACACATTCCAGGTTACAGCGTCTTCGCTGTTTTCGCGCGCAATGCGGCTTTCGCGTTTGACGGTCTTGATGGCAGAAAACAGCTCCATGTCCGAATCATCTGTCCAGAGCAGATTCTCTTCTTCTTTTTCATACTCAAAAGTCGAAGGAGAAATAAATATCCGGTGCTCCGGACATTGAAAACGCGGCTCTTTTTTAAATGAGTTTTTCTGTCGCTCCACTTTGTGCGTACAGCCTGCAACCGGACATTCGACAGTTTGAGCGTCGATGGTGAGGTGGGGTTTGAGGGTGTTATTTCCAAACATATTTTGCTTCATTTATATCGGGTATCATTTGTCCTTCGTTATCATATTGCCAAATCCAACATGTAGGCAAGTCATTGTCATCAGAAATAAAAAGAATCCAGGTTTCGTCAATGGACTTCAATTTTGGAGGGATACTATTTTCAAGGTCCTTAAAAAGATTCTCATTATTTTTTTCGTATCCTTGACAAATAAACAACTTGATGCTGGCTTTTGCCACCATTAATTTTTGAAAATCCATCAACAATGCGTCGAAATACATGTCCCATTCACTTTCGCAAACAAGTTCGAGATGCGAAAGCTTTTTCCAGCCATTTATTTTACCATTACCTTCATTTGACCAAACAAAATCCCAAAGCCACTCTCCTCCTCCTTTGCGCCTCCCATGATACGTTTTAAATTCGTATTTTTCACCAAGTAATTGAAGGTTTTCATAAAACGCTAAAGTGGAATTTTTACGTCCTCGCTCTTGTCTTGGATCATAATGTGCATTTTTCAGCGTTAAAATAACTTCCGAAATCAAATTTTCATTTTTCATTTTTTAAATATTTATAGTTCGCAAATTACAACTTTCACTCCGCCAAATCACGACGTAGTGAAAAATTATTTATACTTCTGTGCCATGGCATCTATTGTTTTCTTTATGTCTTTGACAAGCCATGCGGGTTCCAGCACCTGGGCCCGGTCGCCCAACATGAGCAGTTGCTGTTTGAATTCGAAGTTGGGCTTTATCCGGAGACTGAGCCGGAGCTCTTTGGCGTTATCAATCAATATCTTTTGCGAAGCATGCAGTGGAAGTGCTTTCAGATATTTTCCCTGAAAAGGATCGACCGATATCACTACTGTTTCCACCTTCCTGTCGCTGTAGGTCAGTCCAACAATGTGCTCGAAATCATCCAGTGGATTAAGTTTTTTATCGTAACGAAAACTTTCTGCCAGAATTTTCAGGTCGTCCATGCGGTCAATGCCAAAGGTCCTGAAATCATTCATGCCCGCGGGAATGCCGATCAGATACCAGCGGTTCTGATATTCTTTCAGCAGATATGGAGCAACTTTGAACTGATACGATTTTCCTGTTCCAAAATTCTCATGTTTAAAGCCAACCATCTTTTTGCCACGAATGGCCTGCAGAATGGTTTTCAGGTGTTCAGTTCCCCGCAACCGCCCCTGCGAATCAAAAATAATATGCTTCAGGGCCTGCTTGCTGTCACGCAGACTGTCCGATAAAATGCCGGCTGTACTGATGATTTCGAAAAACCTCATGGTAGATTCAAAGTCGGGCGACAACTCATAATCAATGTAATATCCGCCCTCAGTGCGGTTATACAAAATTTCAATTCCGAATTCAGTGCGTATCTGTTCAATATCGCGCTGCAGCGTCCGGGTCGAAATTTCAAAATCAGACTCGTGCAGAAACGACTTTATTTCTTCAAACGAAGGATACGATGATCCGCCCGTTTTCTGCAGCAACAATAGCCATCTGTGTAGGGTACCCTGGTATGACATGGATAAATAAATAATTTTTGTAAATATACAAAATGCGATCAATCTCGTGAAAAGTTGATATTACTAAAGAATTTTCCCAATCATATCTCCCAACTTCAAAATCTCATACTGCTTCAGATCGGCTTGCGAGGCCTCTTCGTTGCCCATCAGCCGGTGCAGCATGCCTCGGCATTCCCACGCGGTAGCATATTCTTTATTCATTTCTATCGCTCGGTTGAATTCAATCATTGCATTGTCGAAACGTTGTTCACTGATGTATAATATTCCGCGGTTGACAATGGCCGGGACATACACAGGATTAAGTTCCAGCGCAGTTTTCAGATCTTCTCTAGCGCTGTCAATATTCTGAAGGATCAGAAATATTTCGCCTCTTTCGTTGTGAAACAAGCTGCTGCTGCCGAACTTCATTATGGCCTGCTGTGCGGTCTGCAAAGCATTGTCGTACTCCTGCTGCTTTTTCAAAGCAACAATTTTATACTGCCATGCGCGTTCATCATCCGGCAAAATCCGCAAATGATTTTCAAGCATCTCCATTGCGTCTTCCATCTGTTTTCCCTTATTAAACCGCTGAATAATCGTAATGGCACATTGCAGATATATTGTCGGGTGATTTGGTTCCGCGGCAACAAATGCTTTGAAATATTCATCGGCATAAGTGAAGCGCGACGAAGCAATTTTAGCCATCAGTGCTTCATAATTTAGTTCTTTGCTTTTTTCCGGAAAATCAAACACTGCCATAGTCATTATTGCGTCCGGTGAACGCCGCGCATGAATCAGCCTCAAATACTGTTCATATGCGAGTTCGCGGTCACCACACAAGCAGTTCAGATGCGCGGCAAATTTTAGCACAATGCCATGGTTCGGATATTTTTCAAGCAACTCTCTCACAATCCCAAAGCCTTCCTTCAGCTTTTCCGCATCGTGTGAATGCCGCTCTACAAAATCAAGCATAACATCCTTTGCAAATTGTAGTACGTTGTAATAATGATTCAACGAAAAATCCAATCCCGAACACTCCGGAAATCCAAGGATTTCCAGGACCTTCAGAAGTTTTTCGCTCACTTCTTTGTCAGCGGGGTTTGGGAGTGGGTAGATGGGTTTCATTGGGGATAAAGGTAAGGATAAAGTGTTTGTTTGGAGGGTGTTGTTCTATGTTCCTCATCAATTTTTTTAATTCAGTACTAGAATTACACAATATTTTTAATGGGGTGCAAGATAGCACTGTTGCTCAAATTAACATCCCTTTTCCCGCCTATCGCTGTATCAATAATATGATGTCACAATATAAAATTCAGAATCATATTCGCCATTAATATATTCAGTTCCCGCATAATTGGTAACGTTTGAAGCGTTTACAGATGCAGTAACCTTATAGTTGCCATTCAATAAAGTCACATTTATTCTTCCTTTAGATTTGATGTCAAATCTTTTACTTTCAGGGCCGCTGTATCTTAGCGTTAAAGTATATGAGGTGTTATTAAAGACGCTGATAGTGCTGTATGAGCTATTGTTATAAGAACTGCCACTGCGGTTCATAGAAGGCAAATCTCCATGATTTCCCCGAAAAATATCCGCGACCTCAAGATCAATTATTTTTTTATCCGCAGCATCAGAATAATCGCCATTAGGAAACAGCTTTTGGTAATTTTTGTAAGACTTAACGGTGTTTGAAGTACAAGCTTTTTCCCATTCTGATTCATCAAGGGCGGCAATTTTGTTTTTTGCCAGCGTTGCATATGATGATCTTGGATAATCATCAATAATTGATTCGTACGCTTCAACAGTATTTTTCTTTAGTGCGCCGTCCCAGACAGGTTTTATTGTAACAATTTCATATTTCCTTGTCTTGGCTTCACTTATATGATTTCCAAACGGAAATTTATTTATATAAGAATCATAACTTGATTCCGAATTAATAAGCGTTGCTTCGTTCCAAGCATTATCATCCTTAATTTTATTGATATTCTGTTTTGCCTCATATGAGTGGGCTGACCCTGGATGCTGCTTTTCAAAGTTTTCATATGATGAAATTGAGTTTAATCTCTTTGCAGTATTCCAATCTTGTTCAAGCTGCAAATTTGCAATTCTGGTTCTGGCATCAGACACATGATAAGACGATGGATAACTTTGAATAAAGCTGTTAAAAGACTCGATGGTATTTCTACTAATTGCCGTTTTCCAACTGTCTTCCATCTCAATTGATGAAATTCTATTTTTTGCATCCGTATTATGACTGCTTGAAGGGTATTTAGTAATAAATCTATTATATTCATACTTAGTATTGATTCTTGTCGCAGTGGCCCAATCTCTAGCCTCATATAGAGAATTGAGAGTTCGTTTTGCCTGATCAGTATATTTGCTGTCGGGATGTTCCAAAACATAGTTCTCATAAGCAACGATAGAATTAGACTGTTGAGCACTTTTAAAATCCTTTTTTGCTGCGCATGAAGAAAGAATGAGCAGGAAAATGATAAGCTTTGTTTTCATATTTCTCATTGTTAATTTAAAAAATAAAAAGAAGAGAATCTCGTTTCCCAAAATTAGGTATTTATTTTTAAACATACCGCATAATTGCCTTATAACGAGACCTGTTTCGTTTATCGATGAAATCGATTGGCTTGTTTTATAAATAATTCAATTTGCGGTTGATCTGAGGCTATAATCTCTCCGAAATTCAGGCAGTTTTAAAGTAGTCATTTCGAAAGAATTGATTGATGGCTCATACCAACAACGCCATTGCTATTAGCCCTCGTGTTATTAATCTCTGCAATTCAACCTCACATCGGCGCAATTCGTCTTTTCACACACGCGTTTAAGCGACAAATGTTTAATAAACCGAGTATGCGAAATTGTGCTAGAACACATTAACTGATAAAGAATAAAGAAAATAATGCGGTAAAAAGCCGCATTATTTTCTTTATAGTATTGCCATTTTAAAAAAAATTATTAATTTGCACATGTCAATGAGTGATTTATAAATAAAGAGTCCTTTATCAATAAATTAAACCGGGAAAATTATGAGAACGTCCATTTTTCAACTTGCCTTATTATTATCGCTATTGTTGCTTGTTGCTTCGTGTACAAATAATAAATCAGATAGCAACGGCAACAATTCCACACAAAACCAGGAAGAAACACAATACCAAAATGAAATAGACCAAGAGCGGGATGCTGAAAACGCAGCTAGAATCGAAAAAGAGCAAGCTGAGCAAGAAGAAATAAATAAATATTTAAACAATAGATTATCTACAGGAGCAATGCCATATTCGAAATACTACGGCAGTAATAATGCATGTGGTTATGATGCATGTTCTCAAATACACGTAATAACACCAAACAACAGCGATGTTTTAGTCACCATTAAAAGAAATGGAACCGTACGCCATGCATACATATCAGCGTCTTCCAGTTACACGTTCAATATTCCTGATGGTACTTATCAAGCTTTTTTCTACTATGGCAAAGGGTGGAATCCAAATAAAGTAATGAAGAAAACTGCCAATGGAGAAATATTAGGAGGCTTTGTTACAAATGAATCCTTTGGAGAAGATGATCCCCAATTTCTTTCTGGAAACATATTAACTTATGAGTTGATTCTGCAGGCAAATGGAAATTTCTCAACCCAACCAAGCAGCGCAGCTGACGCGTTATAAATAATATTTTTTTAAGCCATGAACATTATTTTAAATAATCCGTATCGAATGATCGGTACTCTTGTCGGGGCATCGGCAAGGGAGCATGAACGGCAAATAAAAAGACTAAAACTACTCATTGATGCTGGACAAGAACCGCAGAATGAATTTAGCTTCCCGACACTTGGCAATTTTCATAGGTCATTAGAAAAAGTTAACGAGGCTGCATCAAAGCTCAACCTTGATAGCGATAAAATGAATGCTGCCATATTTTGGTTTTACAAAGGAAACCCAATTACTGACGAACCAGCATTTGATGCAATCAAGGAGGCAGATTTAGATCAGGTCTTTACTATTTGGTCAAAACTCACGTCAAACGGTGAAATTACTCAGCAGAATGCTTCTGCCTACAGCAATTTGGGAACATTATATTTGAGTGGAATTTTGGATGGAACAAATACTAAAGAAGCTTTATTAGAAAAAGGCATAACATTAAAACTAAAATTTCTCGACAGTGATTTTGCAGCTGATTTAAAAGCTTTGGCAACAGACGAAACGTATAAAACAACGAAAAAAGAACTTCAGCTATTTTTTCTTAGCAGAGTGCAAGCAGAAATTGAACAAAGCGGCGGAATAAGTTCAAACAAATTTTTCGAAATTCTAAACAAACAGGAATTTTCAGCTAAAGATGATTTTTTCAAAGGATTTATTCAGAAATATATTGAAAAAATTGAAGAGCAAATCGAACAAGCAAAAAACAAACGAAATACAGATAAGACAACCGCTATAAAAACAGGAGAAACTCTTTTTAAGCAAACATCCGAAAATTTAAAGCAATTAAAGTTTCTACTTGGCGAAACCAATATAAAATATTCTATTATTGCTGATAAAACAGCAAATGAAATTTTGCAGTGTAGCATTGATTTTTTTAATAATTATCAAGAAATAAACAGCAACTTCGACTATACTGAACCCGCAAAAAGATTAGCAAAGACGGCAGAAACAATTGCAGTTGGCCAATTTACAAAAGAAAGGATTGTTGAGAATCTGAAAACGCTTGAAGAGATGAAAGCTAAAGATATTTCTCAAGCAATTCAGGCTTTAAAATCCATTAAAGACGCTTATGAAACAAATAAATCGAAGATAATGGCGGAAGTATATTCTAAACCATTAGGGTTCAATCAAACAATAAATTGGACTAAGGTAAATAGCATAATTGAACAATCAATAAATTGGGATAAGGCTGTAGAATTAGCGCAAAAAGTAATACCATTTTCAAGTATTGAAAAAATAAAAAACGAAAAAGACCAAACAAAACTAAATCAATACAAGAGTCTTGTGGATTTTTTTATTGGAAAACTTAATTATTCTCAGACGAACAAAGTCAAATATTTATGCTATTGGAAAACTGAAGATACTGTTTCCAATGTAGCCTTTACAGTAAAATCTTTTCCGAATTGGGCTAAATGGTTAATTGGTATCGCGATTTTTCTAATTATAGTAGCAGCTATTTGGGGGGAAGATGGCTTAGGGGTGGTTTTTGGGATAGCCGTAGTAATTGGTATATTTGCCTTTCTTGGATGGTTACAAAGTCTTTAATTCAATAAATATGAAAAAGAAAACTACATTTCTTCTGTTGATAATTTCTTCAATTGGTGCTTTCGCACAAATAACACAAGAAGATTTAAACAAAGCAATTAACCCCCTTTCTGAAAAGTTAAAAACGCTTCAAGTTGAAAACAATAAACTGAATTCGTACGTCGAAGACTTGAATTCTAAACTTTTCAAAGCAGATAAAAGCATCGATAGTTTGAAAATAATCATGCAAGAGAATAGCGAGGCTATTTCTCAAACAACAAATGAACTTGAACTAAAAATCAAGGAAACTGATAGTAAAAACAAAGGTGAAATAACTGAAGTTTCTAATTCTCTGAGCAAAAATTCTCTTTACGGAATTATTGGAGTACTATCAGCAATTTTGCTTTCCGGAATTTTATATTTGCTTATAAGCAAAAGACTAAAAAATGACAAGACGGAAATCGATGGAAAACTTGAAAATAAAACAACTTCTTTAAAAACAGATGTCATTACAGAAATTGAGAAAACAAAAAAAGAACTTCAACAAGAAAACATCAAACTAGATTTAAAGCTAATTGAAGTTCTGGACAATCAATTAAAAGGTCATAGTCCAAACGATTCTGGTGAAAAAATTGACGAACCAGATCACTCAATACCTCTTAAGGTTGCGGACGAAATTACAAGGATCAATGCTTATGCAAACTCCCTTGACCCCAATAGTCAAGATGCAAAAGCTTTAAAAAGCTCTGTTAAACGATTAATTAATACATTTAAAGCATCTCAATATGAGATAATTGATCTACTTGGTCAAAAATATAATGATGGAATGAAAGTGAGTGTCATTAGTTATATTCCTGACGAAAAAATTCAGAAAGGTGAAGAAGTAATTTCAAGAATAATCAAACCTCTCGTCAAATATAAAGGGGAGCAAATTCAAGCAGCACAGGTTGATGTTTCGATAGCTATTTAAAAATAAGAAAAAACAAAAGAAAAATGAGAAATAAAATTGACTTCGGAATAGATTTAGGAACAACAAATTCGGCAATTGCCAGAATGGAAAACGGAAAACCCAAAGTAATCCAAACAGATTTGCAAAAAGACACAATGCCTTCTTGTGTTGCTGTTAATCCAAGAAAAAACATCATAGTGGGAGATGCCGCGTATGCCGCCAATATAAAAGATAAATTGAGGTTGCTAAAAACTTTCGGGGTGGATAATTCCAACAGTTTTTTAGAGTTTAAAAGAACAATGGGCAAGGACATTAAATACCGTAGCAGCATACTTAATCAAGAATTTTCATCGGAAGAACTTTCATCAGAAGTATTAAAAAAACTAAAGTCATTTATTACTGATGAACAATTTAAATCAATTGTAATTACAGTTCCTGCAATGTTTACTATGGCTCAGAACGAAGCCACTATAAACGCAGCCAAACTGGCCGGATTCGAAGTTGTAGAACTATTACAAGAACCCATAGCGGCCTCAATAGCTTACGGCTTAGATTCCAAAGAAAAAGATGGCAGATGGCTTGTGTTTGACTTCGGCGGCGGAACATTCGATGCAGCGTTATTGAAAGTCGAAGAAGGCATTATTAGAGTGATAGATACAGAAGGTAATAATGAATTAGGTGGTAAAGATTTAGATTTAGCCATCGTTGACAAGGTTATTATCCCATATCTCAAAGAAAACTATTCAATTGATGGAATTTTAGCAAATAAAGACAAAAGAGAAATTTTAAAAAATGCGATGAAATCCTTTGCTGAAAAGGCTAAAATTGACTTGTCGTTTAATCCAACACCAGACATAACTTGTTTTCCGGATGAAATTGGAGCTTTGGATGAAGATGGTAATGAACTGGCATTGAGCATAGATATTTCTCAAGAAGACCTCGTTCCTGTTTTTGAACCAATTTTTCAAAAGGCTATTGATATAACCAAGCAATTATTAGCAAAGAATAACTTGAAAGGAAGTGATTTAGACTGCTTAATTCTTGTAGGAGGACCTACGTATTCCCCTATCTTGCAAAGAATGTTGAAAGACCAAATTACAAGTAAAGTAATTGCTAAAAACCAAATGACTTCGGTTGCAATTGGTGCAGCATTGTATGCATCAACTCAAAACGTTGGTGTAGCGCCTCCTCCAACTCCTACGGGGACAATTGCATTAGAATTAAAGTACGAATCTGCAACAGTTGAGCCTGACACCTTAATAAATATTAAAATAGATTCGAATTTGACTACTGCGTTAATTCCCGAAAATGTTTATGCCACCTTAGAACGAGGAGACAAATCGTATTCAAGTAATAGAACTTTAATTAGTAATAAAAAGGCTACATTAATTGAAGTGCTTTTGGAGCCTAATAATTCCAATTATTTTTCCATTATACTTACTGATGAAAAAGGAGACAAACTACCATGTCAGCCAAATAATTTGACTATTACTGACATGCATATTCCATCAGCACCTTTACCATATCACATTGGTGTTCAGGTTTGGGATAGCAAAAAAGAAATAACCGTTTTTAAAGGATTAAAAGGGTTAGAAAAAAATCAAACTTTGAAAGGAGCAATTGGAATTTCTCCTGCAGGTTTAAAAACGCCAAGACAGATAACTCCAGGAAAAGTCTCAGATTCTCTTAGAATCCCAATTTTTCAAGGAGAAGACGGATTGGAAGGCAAAAATTCGTTTCAGGCAAATTATGTTGCAGATATTATTATTACAGGGGAAACCTTACCTAAAGTTGTTCCGGCAAATTCTGATATCGAAATAACATTAACTTTTGATCAAAATGGAGCTAAACCTGTTTGCTCTGTGTTTTTCCCTGTAATCGATTATACCGAAGAAGTTGCTGTTGAAATTAGTTTACAACCAAAGGTTGAAACTGAATGGCTCTCAAAAGAAATACAAAACGATATTAAACGAGCTAATAAACTATTCGTGGAAAAGCACAATCCTGAACTGGAAAAATGCTGCTCAGAACTTGAGCAGTTTAAAACCGACTTAAATAATGAAGGCGGAAATGAAGATGCCAAAATGAGAATTTTAAACTCCTTAAGGAAAGTCAGAAGTGTTTTAGACAATCATGAAACTGATCAGGAATGGCCAAAAGCAGAATCTGATCTAAAAGACACTTTCTTTAAGGCTGAAGAAATAATAGAGGAAATTGACAAGTTGGAGTTATGGGGTAATCTTAATAAAACAAAAGTAAAACTTAGAATGGAGGAGTATAAACAACTAATTGAATCAATAATCAAAGAGAAGGATTTGAAACTGGCTCACGAAACCACAGAAGATATAATAATTCTAATGAGGGCTTTGATTGAAACTTTTCGAGAGGAGGGTGAACGGGAAAAAGAGTATATTAACTATGTTGACAAAAATTTTTCGCGGTTGCCTTGGAAAGACGCAAATAAAGCTCGTCAGCTAGTCAATCAAGCAATATCAAGCATTAACAGTAACGGCAGCCAATCAAAATTAGAACAATTTTGTATTCAAATTGACAATTTAAGAGACAGGACTCATCCCAACCAACCCGGAGATATACCGACATTTAATTAAATGAGAATGTAACAACAGGGTAATTAGTATTTTCTATTCCAACAATCCATCAATGGGAAAAGCCAGATTCAGGTTTTTGTTAGGCAAACTTAAAAGAATTGAAAACAGTAGTATTGCTACTGATGAAAAAATTAAAGTTATAAATTCAGAAAAACAAGAAATCTTAAAATGGTCATAAATAACAAAGGCATATTACCCAAAGGTTTTTCAGTTAATGAAAAATATTCCATCATGCTTTTTATTAAGCAGGGAATAAATGCAGAAGCTTATCGGGTTAAAGGGAAAGATGGAAAATTATATTTATTAAAACTGTTCAATTATGCAAAGCTTCATCGTTCATCGTTTGACAGTGAAAACAATTTATTGGAAATTGAATTTTTAAAAAGCGTTGGACATGAAAACATTATATCATATCATGACAGCGGCGAATTAATTTTTGAAAATAAGAAATTCGGATATTTGATTTTAGATTTCATTGCTGGAGAAACACTTTCGGAACAACTTGAAAGAGAATCTTTTTCTAACTATTACGATATTCAGCAAATAATAATAGATGTTTTATCCGGTCTCCAACATTTGCATTCACAACCTGAACCAATAGTCCATAATGAAATCAATCCGCATAACATAATGATTGATTTGTCGAGTGATATTGCAAAGGCTATTATTATTGATTTCGGTTATGCACGATCATTTTATCAATCAAACAAAGCATATAATAAAGAAGGTCTGAATTTTCACTATGTCGCTCCGGAATGTTTTAATAATCTGTTTTCCCCGCAAAGCGATATATTTTCAGTGGGCGTTGTTATGTATCAAATGTTGTTTGGTTTACCTCCCTGGTTTCGGGATATTTCAAAATTTCAAAGCGATCGTTTAAAGACCGAAGAAATTATTATTCAGGAAAGAAGTAAACCTTTGAATTTTCCAGAAATACCTTCCGATTTTATTGGATATGATCCCTCCATTAATCTGATTCTGAAAAAAGCATTAAGTCTTGATCCGGAATATCGCTTTGAAAGCGCATCTGAGTTCATTAAAGCTTTAAATGGAGAAATAGAAGTTGAAGATATTGACACTTTGAAGAAAGTAAAATCAGATGATACTCCTCAACGGAAAATTCAAAGCAAAAAAGTAAAGGGAAAAGGATTTGATGCAATAGCAGGAATGCAGGCCTTAAAAGATCAATTAAAAGTTGATGTGATTGATGCATTACACAATCCGGAAGAGTATTCCAAATATGGCGTTACTATTCCCAACGGAATGTTGTTATACGGCCCTCCTGGCTGTGGTAAAACTTTTTTTGCAAAACACTTTGCCGAAGAAGTTGGTTTTCATTTTTTGCTGGCAACTCCTTCAACGTTAAAAAGCCGGTACATCAATGCTACGCAGGAAAACATTGCAAAAATGTTTGAAGAAGCAGAGAAGAATGCACCGACAATTATTTTTATTGATGAAATTAATGAACTTCTTCCAAAACGCGATAGTGATGCACACGAAATGGCCAAAAGTGCTGTCAATGAAATGCTGGCACAAATGGACAGAACCGGAGAAAAAGGCATATTTATCATTGGTGCGACAAACTATCCTGATTTGATTGATCCAGCAATGCTTAGAGCTGGAAGGTTGGATAAAAAGTTCTATTTACCGCCACCAGATTTTGAAGCCCGAAAATTGATGTTTGAAATGTATCTCAAAAATCGCCCTTTGGATTTTGGTATTGACTATGAACAATTATCGAAACTAACAGAGCATTATGTTTCTGCAGATATTGAGTTCTTAGTAAATGAAGCATCCAGGTTTGCTTTAAAAACAAAATCAAGAATTACAATGAAAATTCTTGAAGATGTTATTATAAATTCAAATCCTTCCGTTCCAATCAATGAATTAAATAAATTCGAACAAATCAAAGCAAAAATGGAAGGTGAAAACATAGTACAAAAAAATGAAAGAAAGCGTATTGGCTATTAGCTTAAATAATTCTCTTTAAGTAATGCGCAAAACACCATGTAAAAGAACTTATAATATGAACAACGTAATAAAAATAGTTTTAGCTGTACTCATGCTTCTTTGCCTTGCAAATATGCCTTATGGCTACTATCAGTTTGTGAGGTTTGCATCTTTGGTTGGATTCACTATTCTTGCATACGAATCAATTAAAAAAGAAAAAATTGTTGAGGTTATAATTTACGTTTCCTTGGCGTTACTTTTTCAACCATTTTTTAAAGTCGCCCTGGGAAGAGTAATGTGGAATATTGTTGATGTAGTTGTTGGGGTAGGTCTTTTAGTAACATTGTTTGTTAATAATGATAAGGACAAGTAAGAAAATGAAATTCCACCTCATCATACTCCTTCTTCTCCTCTCCAGCAGCTGTTCGCAAAATAATCGCGACAAATATTCAGCATATGAAAGCGGGCAGAAAATCTCCGGCAAGGTCATAAAAGTAATTGATGGCGACACCTATGATTTGTTAACAGATGACAAAAAAACAATACGGGTCAGGATGGAAGGGATTGATGCGCCGGAAAAGGGAATGCCGTATTACAAAGTTTCAAAAAATTATCTCGGGTCATTGTGTATGAATCAAAGAATCGAAGTTGTAAAAACCGGTGAAGACAAATATGAGCGTATGCTTGCGTTTTCATATCTAAGTGACGGATCGGAATTGGGACATCTGATGATTGCAGCAGGCATGGCCTGGCATTTCAAAAAATACAATGATGATGAAGAGCTGGCAAATCTTGAAATTCAGGCGCGTTCAGAAAAAGTTGGACTTTGGGCGGAAAATTGCCCGATTCCGCCATGGGAGGTTCGCAGATTGCAGCGAGAGGGAATGTCGAATGATGAGATATATGCGGACAGATATAGATATTGCAAATAAATAATTTTGCGGAATGACATCACGTGGTAAAATTCATCATGCAAAACCTCCGCTCCAAAAATGACCTCATCTACAACGCAGCCTCCATTGAGTTGTACAAGCTTCAACCACCGGTGGCGCCTGACGATTTGTTGGAGGAGTATCGTGATTTTGGGCAATATCGCTGGTTTATTGACCTGGCGCAATTTGATGAGCAGCTGATGTTGCGCATGGCTGTTATGCTCAGGGATAATCTTGAGAAGCGTGGGAAAATAAACCGGCGCGATTTGTTCAGTTCGCTGCGCAAAATGGCGGCGCGGATTCCGGATAAGCTGATAACGGATTCTGAGCTGAGTGATGTGTTGTTTGAAATTTTTGAACGTTTGATTATTTCAGGCCGGCATAATTTCAGTAAAACCTGTCTGCCCGGCTATCAGCAGGCCATAGATACGGTGTTGAAGAAAGTGGTGCTGAGTGATGCAGCTGTAAAATCGCTTTTATCGCATGCCTCGGACTCGTTCAGAATTCTGAACAGGATTGTGAATTATCCGGTTTCGAACAATATTATAAGCATGTGGGCCCTGGCCAATTTCGAAACGGATATTTTCAGATATAAACGCATCAATCTTCTGGCGCTGGTTCTCGATGATAACCCCGAATTCGAAATGCCCTTGCATATCATTGAAGAGGATCATGATTATTTCAACCGGCACGACATGGCCGTGTACAAGGCGGCTGGAATTGACATCCAGCTGGACCGGATTTTCTCTGGAAAGTTTTTACAGGAGCGCGATGACTTTCAGATTATTTCCGATTTCGATCCTGCAAAAGAAAACTGGCTTCCAAAAGGCGGAACAATGCATATCAATGACTATTTTTCGAATGAGCATAAAAAACTACATCTTGCAGAAAGGCTGGTACGCAGATACTATTACCGCTATCCATCAATAAGGGAAAATCCGGATGAATATCTTTTTGATATAAACAAACAATTTGAAGGTGAAAAGCAGCGGACATACAACGTTGTGCGCATGTACGGCATATTTTACTCGCATCTGACCATGAATATCAAAACGCGGCTGATGAAAGAATTTTACATGGCCACCAAAGAAACTGCACTGATCTACGTTGCGCGACGTATGGCCAATGTGGAGTTTCTGGAATGGATGATGCGGAATTATTGAACAGAAACATGCGCTCCCTTAAATTCAGATACACATTAGACACTGCTTTTTACCTCATCCACAGTTGCCCTGCGGCCTTTTTTCAACCATTCATTCAGCTCAGATTTTTGGAAATAGAGCCGGCGGCCCTTCTTCTCATGCGGGATCTGGCGCCGAAAGACCAGACCATAGATAGTTGATGCCGAGCAATCCAGGAAATCGGCCGTTTCTTTTACATTCATCCGCGAATCCGGATCGTTGTTTTTGACTGATTTGTTTTCGCTGAGAAAAAACTCGATGCGTCGGAGCCGAAGCAAAACCTCCTGCAACACTGCAGGAATTTTGTCAAAAGAAAGTTCTGTGTCCATTGTTTTTAGTATTAATTCCAATCAGTTAATTTCTTTGCGGCATCTTTTCTTTTCTCCAGCTGAAAACTCTTCAGATAGTTTTCTGTAACAGCTATGCTGCTGTGTCCCATTGCTTCGGATATGAAGGCTACGGGCTCGTTTGAGTTTTTCAGTACTGTAGCAAAAGAATGTCGTGCCACATACGTAGTAACATTGAAATTAATACCAATATTGCGTGCAATTCTTTTCATGATTTTGTTGCATTGTTTTACTTCCTGATGCACTAAAGCATGCCTTCTGACCGGGTCGACATTTTCATAAAGTCCTTTGAAAATATAACTATCCGGCTGTTCGGGAGCTTGCTTTCGCTTACAGGCCTTTTAATAAAAAATAGCAGGTACGAAGTACCGGCGTTATTTGTTTTGATGGTGCCCCCCAGATGGCTCACGGCGAGCGAAGCGAGACGTAGCCCTGTAAAAAACATTAGTGAGAGTAAAAACACAATTACCGCAGTTTTAAAACACCAACAATTTTAATTTGCCAAACAATCGCATACAAATTGCCGGGCACATTGAAGTTCCTTACATTTTTTGTTGAGAATTAACGGCAGCAGTTCTATTGTATCCTGTACATCACAATTGACTGCTCATCATCTTCGGGCTCGAAATCACGCGGATAACCCTCACCACTGAGATCAAGACACATACGCACCTCGTTTTCACTGATGAATTCAAGAATGCCATACATCAGCACGCTGCCGTCATCAACAGAAGTGAGATCTATCTTCATTGGTGTGCTGTAATAATACACCCCGTATTTAAACCGCAACTCTTCTCCTTCACTGGTCATCAACAGATTCAATCCAAGGTCGAACTCCATAAAGGTCTTCTCCGATTGATCTGCAACCTCCCAGCGCCCGACAATACTGGTTTGCGCCGAGGCAGTAATTGTAAAAATTGCAACAAAAAGTGTAAACAGAATTTTCATTCTCATGGCCAGTGATGTTTTTGCAAATTTATTTCTTTTTGGATTACCTCCCTGGAGGGTACAGGGCCAGCGCATTAAAACATGCAATAAACCTCCTGAATCGTAGTTACACAGAGTAACTCAGAGTTTGACACAGAGTTCCACGGAGTAAAAAAAAGCAAAAGCCGATTGAAATGGACACAACGTAGTTGTGTTACAAAAGTTGATATTGTATGCTTGAAGTTGGCATTGGGTGAATCAATCAGAATTATTTAAAGGCATTTAAATGCGTTGCCCCTGCTGGAGGGGTAAGGGATCTTTCGGGTAGTGCAAATCAATTCCTTATCATGCTGTTAATCTTCATTTTTCTACCTCCAATGCAGACCTTTTAAAATTATGAAGTGCAGATTTTTATTATTTCCAATAGTTGTTATATTTACGGCTTTAAAACGTATCAACAACAACAAAACTTATCCCATGTCAGAAAACGTTACCATCATCAAATGTCCGAAATGTGGTGAAACCATTGACGTAACAAGCATTTTGTCGAGCCAGCTTGAAGAAGAGTACAAACAAAAACTGGCGGCTGAGCTGTCCGAAGAAAAAAAGAAAATTGCTGAGCAGGAATTACAACTCAACAAGGCAAAAGAAGAACAGGATTCGATTATTCAGAAACTGGTTGCCGAAAAACAAAAAGCCATGGAAGCTTCGATCCGCAAATCGGTTGAAGAAGAACAAGCCGAGCAATTGAAACTGCTGAAAGAAGATAATGCCGAGAAGCTGAAGAAAATTCAGGACCTCGCAAAAACGAGAGCGGAACTTGATAAGTTAAAAGCCGAGGTGGCTGAAAAGCAGGAAGTAGCCGAAATGGAATTTCAGGAAAAACTTCTGGAAGAACGGAAAAAAATCAAAGAAGAAGTTGAAAAGCGCGCGATGGATAAAGCGGAGCTGATGATTAAACAAAAAGAGCAACAGCTTCTGGAAGATCGTGAAGCATTGAACAATGAAATTTCGAAAAAGGTAAACGAGGAAACCGAAAAAATAAAAACGCAGGAACAGCTCAAATATGCTGAGTTGCAGAAACAGCTCGAAGACCAGAAAAAACTGGTTGACGAAATGAAGCGCAAGGCCGAACAGGGCTCCATGCAGACACAGGGCGAGGTACAGGAAATTGCACTTGAAAATCTGCTGAGGGATTTGTACAAATTTGATACGATTGAAGAAGTGGCCAAGGGTGTGAAAGGCGCCGACTGCATTCAGTCTGTGATGAACCATGGCAAATCATGCGGAAAAATCATTTACGAAAGCAAGAGAACAAAAGCTTTTGCCGGCGACTGGCCTGTCAAACTCAAGGAAAATATGTTATCAGCAAAGGCCGACATCTGTGTGCTTGTAACGCAGGCCTATCCAGCAGGAATGACAAGATTCGGGCTGCACGAAGGCGTTTGGGTATGCTCATTTGAAGAAGTAAAAAGTGTTTCACTCATATTGCGCGAGAGTCTGATTCACATCAGCGCAGCGATAGACTCGCAGGAAAACAAGGGCGACAAAATGGTCATGCTGTATGATTATCTCACCGGCAATGAATTCAGCCAGCAGGTCTCGGCCATCGTGGATGGATTTGAAAGCATCAGGGATGGCCTGAACAAGGAGAAAAAAGCCATGATGAAAATCTGGGCTGAACGCGAAAAGCAAATTGAAAAAGTGATTTCAAACACAGTGTCTATGTATGGCTCTGTGAGAGGGATTGCAGGAACCGCTGTAAAAGAAATCAAACAGCTTGAACTTCCTGCAAAAGAAGATCCGGCTGAAGAATCTGACGACAATTCTGATGAATAGGAGAACTATGAAAACAAATTTTTCTCCTCTTGAGACCTACCATTGTCACACTGAGCTTCGCCCGCTGTCATCCTGAGTGTTTGAACTGACGACCATAAAATTACATCAGACTTCAAACGTATCCCCGCCTGCTGCGCAGCGGGCAGGGAAGGAGGCAGCGGGGTAAACTACAGCATGCTTAGGTTAACCGCACAGCATTGCTGACGTAAGATTGTCGGTACACACGGCTTTGCGCAAATGAGCGTACAACTCAAAGGAGCTTCACGTAAAACGTGACAAGTCAGCGCATCCAATGGAGCTGCGCAGCTTTCTTTGATGCCGTTGGCACTTGATGTATTGTGCAACCGCATGTCGCAAATTCAAATACAGAGCGAGAATCAGAGCGGAGCTTTGTCATGCACCATACCCCATGCTTTTACATCACACTTCGACGTGCTCAGTACATGCCTTTATAAACTTTAAAAACTTTTCACTTTCCACTTGCAAAGCTTCGCTTTGCGCGTAGCGGCACAATTGTTGTTGCCTTGCGCGCCTTAAAAATCTGAATCATGAAATACATCACCTTGCTTTTCATTCTGATTTCCGCAGTGGCAGCGGGCCAGAACGAGCTGAGCCAGAACAACAATCCGGTGGGCACAACCGGCAATGCCAATCCGATGGATGTGCAGACCAACCAGATTAATGATGTGAAAATACAGGTGGTGAATACCGATGGAAACCCCACGGGCGGCGGCAATCAGATCAATCAACAGGTGCAGATTAATTACGACAACAACATCAACAATACAAACAACGACGTTCAGCAAAAGAGTGAAGGCGGAATTCAGATTCAGGTCGGATCGCGCAGCAGAGGCACTTCTTCGCCGTCGGTGTCGTATTCTTCATCAGGATCAGGAAAGGCAAAACACAGTTTTGTAAAAGACATTTCGAAGAGCATCAAGGCTTTTCAATATAAACACAGCGGCAAAAAGAAATTCCGCCGCCACAGCGGCAAACACAGCCGCGGCAACATTCTCAGATGTTTTAATTAAGCCAGCTGAACGATACAGTGTCACAGCCTATAATTCCTGGTGACACAGAGTTGCACGAAGTACGCACAGAGGCGCACAGAGTTTGGTTTATTCAGGCAAAAGCCGGTATCAAATGCACCGAATTAAACTTTGCAAGCCAGCTTGCAGATTAATTGCGCTGCATTTGATTAAACACAACTCCGTTGTGTTTCCTTAATCGGCTTTTGTATTATACGTAAGTTGTGCGAAGATTGTTTGGTCAGCTGTGCGAAATTTTCAAAGTTGTGCGAAGATTATTATCTTCGCACAACAATTTTTACAATGTCAGTATTCAAAACACTTCGCTCGTTTCCGCGCAATTTCTACACCGTCATTGTGATGGAATTTTTCGAACGCGGCTCATATTACGGCGTTATGTCGGTGTTATCAGTGTATTTGGCGCTGAGTGTAAACGAAGGCGGGCTGGGCTTTTCGAAAGAAAGCATCGGTGTTATAAAAAGCACAGTTACTCCCCTGCTCTATTTTCTTCCCATTCTGTCGGGCGCACTGGCAGCGCGTTATGGATATAAAAAAATTCTTTCGCTGGCGTTTGTACTCATGAGTTCGGGCTATGCATTGTCGAGTACGGTCACTTCGTATCCGATGATTTTTATTTGTCTGCTGCTGATGGCCGTCGGCGCCGGATTGTTCAAGCCGCTGATTGCAGGCACCATTGCAAAGAGTACCGATGTAAGCAATTCGTCGCTGGGCTTTGGAATGTATTACTGGTCCATCAATCTGGGCGCCTTCATATTTCCGCTAATACTCATTCCCTGGATGAAATCATTCGGTTGGAACTACATTTTCATCATGGCAGCCGTTGGAACCGGGTGGTTGTTTTTCCTGAATATGCTTACGTTTCGTGAGGATAAAAAAACGGAGAAACAAAAAACCATCGGCGAGACACTGCTCGAAATGGTTATGGTTGTTGCCAATGTTCGGTTCATTTTACTCATCATCGTTTATTCGCTGTTCTGGGTCATGTATTTTCAGATGTACGATTCAGTGCTTTGGTATGTAACCGAAGAAGTGGACATGATTTCTGTGAACACAGCAGTCAATGGATTTCTTTCCAACTTTGTTGAAAACCCGCAGTGGAAGTTCGATGCAGAGCATGTGACGGTTGTCAATGCCGGTGTGATTATTCTGCTTCAACTGTTTGTTTCAGCCATATTGAAAAAGACAAAACCGCTGCCCACCATGATGGTCGGCATTTTATTCGGATCGATCGGAATGGCAGTGTTGGCCTTCTCTACCGAAGGCTGGATCTTTTTATTGGGTTGTGTGATTTTCACATTGGGCGAAATGACAGCACATCCGAAATTCATTTCCTATGTCGGACTGATTGCACCTGCCGATAAAAAGGCGTTGTATCAGGGATATGCATTTCTGTACGGTGTGATTGGAAGCGGTGTTGGAGGCATACTTGGTGCAAATCTGTATGTGTATTATGTCGAGCAGAACAACAATCCATCGGCGCTGTGGCTCACGTTCAGTGGCATCGGAATATTGTCTGTTGTTTTATTGTTTGCATACAACCGCCTCTTCGGTCGCGCAGAGAGAACGCGATAGTTTCGCGCAGAGGTCGCGGAGACGCAGAGAAATTTATTAGTTTCGCGCAGAGAACGCAGAGACGCAGAGAGATTTTGCCACCAAGGCACCAAGGCACGAAAAATCTAATACCACTGAGTTCCCGGTCCCAGATTGCGATTCAGCTTCTGCTACCGTACCGGGATCTCCTGGAAAACCTTCGCAGCATAAGCCTCTTTTGTCCGCAGATTAACGCAGATGTCCTCAAATTGAAAACAAAAATTTCAGCAGCACAACCTTCAATTTTCACAAATGCGAATCTGCCTTCACCTGCGATGAAGACTGATTC
>CAZJOL010000001.1:31466-40530 GCA_964547605.1 uncultured Bacteroidaceae bacterium
CGATGAAGACTGATTCTGTGGAAAGTTTTTCTCCACGACATTTTAGCGTCAGCATCTATCTGAAAAAAGATTATTACTTTTGATGCTGCAATGAAAACATACGTCATCACCGGGCTTGGAAACATCGGACGCGAATACGCTGGAACCCGCCACAACATTGGCTTTGAGGTGGTCGATTTTCTTGCGATGCAACACGAAGTCACCTTTCAGTCGTCGCGATATGCCGACATGGCTTTTTATATGCTGAAGGGAAGAAAAATCGTTCTGATAAAACCATCGACCTACATGAACCTGAGTGGCAAAGCGGTTTCGTATTGGTTGCAGCAGGAAAATCCTGAAGCGCATTTAGTCATTGCCGACGATATTGCATTGCCCCTTGGCACGATACGCATGCGCAAAAAGGGCGGTGCCGGCGGACACAATGGACTTGATCATATTATTGAAACACTGAACACCGAAGAATTTCCGCGGCTTCGTTTTGGTATCGGCAACGATTATCCGAAAGGCATGCAGTCTGATTACGTGTTGGGGCGCTGGTTTCCGGAGCAGGTGCCGGTAGTGACCGAGCGCATCAAACTGGCGGCAAAAGCGGTTGAAGAATTTGTATTGGGCGGCATCGACAACTCGATGAACAAATACAATAAAATGCCGGAAACGAGATAAAATACGAAATACAAATGTGAAGATGTGCGCCTGCGGCGATGTGACGCCTACGGCGTATGTGGAAATATGAGAGACGTTTGAAAGTACGAAATTTTAAATTTGAAATACGAGTTAGGCGTAAGTAGATAGGCATAAGGCATAAGGCAATAGGCGTTATAAGATATCAGGAGCCGAAGGCATAAAGAAAGCTACGTAGTTCCATCCGATACTCCGGAGGAGTTAAATAATAATAGCCCGTATGCCCTTTAGGGCTTCGGGGACGAGGAAGTAGGTGTTAGTAGTTATGAGTGGTGAGTGGTGAGTGGCCGAAGGCGTCAAAGAAAGATGCGAAGCACCTTCGGATGCGCTGAAGGCGCAATATATTTTTGCCTCGGGCGCCAGTCCCAGGGACAAGAAGAGCGAAGCACAAAAAGCGCCAACGGCGCGACAGATGTTAGCCCGGGGTGAAGCCCCGGTCCTCAAAAAAAAGAAAAAATCCGTCTCCAATTTTTCATGAAGACGGATTTGAATTTTTTGGATTTTTCAATTCAAAGGAATTATTCAAGAATCGGAACGAGGTCCTTGGGCGGCTTGCAGCCGAAGACAAAGTTCATTCCGAAATGAACGTTCATGTATTTCCAGTTGCGCGGAATCGTAAGCTTTTGTGTATCCCAATACGTAGCGCCAAAATCATCCTCTTTCTCTTCGAGCCATGTATAACGGTTCCAGATCAGCGGTCCGAAGATATTATCGGTCAGGATATAAAATTGCATCGGTCCCAGTTTCAGCGACCATCCGATTCCAAAGTTGGCGAAATTGCGGTTGGTGATGGAATACGTTCCTGTCACATGCCAGATATTGCCGAATTTCCGCATATACGCAAGACTGAATGACGGATGAACTTTTCTGTCGTAGAAATGCATGCGCAGCAACGCTGAAATATGATCCTTTTCGGTAACCTTGTAAAAGGCGCTGGCATGAATGCGTGTGTTGAGCGACGTTTTGTATTTGTCGTAAGTTGTGTCGACTTCAAAAATATCAATCAACGTATCGGCAAGATTTTGCATAAATGAATCGGCACCCATCTCCATAAATTCAGAAATGTCCACTCCATCGTAAGTGAAACTGCCATCGGAATTTTTGCTCGTAAAATTCATTGGATTGCTTTTCCAGCTGATGTATCCAAGATCAAGCACACTCAGTCCGAACGTGATCTTATCATCAAATTTGTACGTGGCACCAAAATCAAAACCCAGTCCCATGTTGGATGTAAGCCCCATGTATTTGCCCGCATCAAATTCATAGTCTTCGGAAGTATCCGTCATATTGTCAATTTCATTGGAATTGACAAGGATGTCGGACGTTGCTGTAATGTCGAAAAATTCGCTTTCGGTGTTCAATGTAATATCGGTACGGCGTGTGTTTACATTTGACATACCAAACAAAATTTTTGCACGAGCACCAAAAGTCCAGGTCTTATCATACACATAGGAATAGCCGAATGCAAATTCACGATAATGATTTTCGGTCACCCGAAAGTTGCCGATATCGAGCGTCTGATCAAGCAGAGCGCCATTGCCGTAAAAAGCAAATTCCAGCAGGTCTTTCGGATACGATATGCGTGCAAATGCGCGCTCAGTTGCAGCAAAATTGATGTAGTGCTTATCTTTGATTTTAAACCCAAACGACAATAATTCCTCATTCATTTCGAGAGAAATATAATTGTGGTTTTTCAAGCTGCCGATCATCGATTCGATGTCGAGTTCAACAGAATCAAGGGCATTGACAGAGAGGACATTTTTTGCGTTGAAACCATTGTGTCCGCCTGCAATGTAGAAGGAAGACAGCATCGGCATTCCGACATGCCATCTGCACTGCGGAATAAAAGCCGGATTGGAATAATACGATTGCGGAATAATGCGCATTCCCTGTATAATCATGTCGTTCTGGGCATTCAGCTGAAGAGCGCCTGCGAGTCCGGATACAAAAACGAGAAAAGTTATGATTGTTTTTTTCATGGCAGCCTCCTTCATTATTAAAGTTCAGAACTGTTGAATTTAAGCTGTGCCTGTGCACTCAGTCGTACATCGAGCTTGTAGTACGAATAGATTTTCACTAGCTGTGCGCCTCCATTATAGGTATCGAGCCAGGCTGTCACAACAATTTTTTTCGTGTTCTCCAGATTGCCAATGCGGGCTCCTTCGATCCTCTGTGAAACGTTTTTTGCCACCGGCGATGTCACTTTATAATCGGGAGCCGGCCCTGGAACTGCCGAAAGCAATACCTGGTCGACCGGATTCAGCAATGAGTCGAGGCGGTTGTTGAGTGAGTCACAGAAATACACCTGAACAATTCCATCCACAGGAAACATATTGTTGGTGTATAATTTAAACATTATCCAATCAACATGACTCAGGTCTTCACCAAAGCTGATATCGAAGGTATCCTGCAACACAAATCCATTCGCAGTGCCATAGAAAGGAAGTTCGAGTTTAGCTTCCACAGCCATTCTGCTGACATCCTCCACAAAATTTTTCACCACATTACCATTTGGATTGGTGGTTCCTGAAACCAGCGCCAGGATTCTTTGCGGTGTGATGTTCAGCGCTGCATCAATGTTTGAATTGTTTTTATCGAGGAAGAATGAAGAGGTCGAAATACTACCGACAGCAGTTGGATAATTGATATCCCATGGGTTTGGAATGCCGGCACCGGAGATTACAACCGATGAGACAGGAGTATTTGTCCTGATGGCTTCCATATAATCAATCGTAGTCCGGATCGGAAGGCCCCATCCGTTGAATACGTTGATATACAATCTCGGGTCTTCCCAATTGATGGTTCCTGTGAGATTGTTGTTGTACACACGTATTCCGATGGTATCGTTGTTCATACTCAGGTCGAACTGTCCAAGATAACCATACAAATATTTGAAGGCCATGCCGTTGAAGTTCATGTTGAAATTGGCATACGAGGCATTGTTTGCGCTGCCATTGCCATGAACCGTCACCTTGAAATGTACGGCCAGACGATTGTCAACAACGGAGTTTTCGAAAACAAGTTTGCCTCCGCTCAGTGGAGCGGTAGTACTGCTGCCCGATCCGCTGTAGTTTAGCGTAACGGCAAACGGAGCACCATTCAGGGTTGAACCGGGTATTGTCATTTCGATGGTGGCCGGATAACTCAGGTCGGAATTCATGGCCATGGAGAGCGTTCCGGCTTTCAGGATCATGGAATCAAGCTCTATTCCGCCGCCCAGGGCAAAATCGAAATTATAGTCATAATTAAATATTTGATCACCAGATACTGTTCCAAGTACCAGGTTGTCGTTGTAATTCATTATCTGATTGGCAACAGGAATAAGGCTTTCGGCCGATTCACTGTACACCGTGTCTTCGTAAACCAGATAAACAAATTGATTGGAGTCAATCACCAACAGATCTGTCGAGTCGTAATCATTCATGATATCCCACATGGTGAGACTGCTGTTTATAAGTGGTGCCGCCACATTCGGATCCCAGTTGGTTGCCGTAACCGTATCCATGTCGAATTCCTCCTTGACACAGGAAGCCATAAAAAAAGTCGCCAGCGCCAGAGCCCCGACAGCAAGCATTGTTTTAAATTTCATGGTATGTTGTTTTTTATTAGACAAATGAATGATGTGTTCGCTGCAAAAAATGGAATTTCAAATATACATTATTTTTTTTGCAAATGTCAAGAGGGAAAAATAAGGTCAAGGTTGAGGTTGAGCCCGAGGTTGAGGTTGAGCACCTGCGGTGAGCAGTGAGTAATGAGCAGCGATCAGTAAACCTAGCCGAATGCGCAAAGAGGCTCTTTCAACATTCAGTCATCATTTCTTATTTCGATGTTCATCCATCCCTCAGATCAAAAATCAAAAATCACCGATCGATATTCTTAAATCAGTCCTTTTTCGCGACGATTGTTTCCGACACAACGGCTTTACCATTGGAAGTGATCAGTAATATATTGTTTTTATCGGCAACACCGGCAAATGATGAGGCCTCGGTTTTGTGCAGGAAGTCCTTGTAGCCCGATTCCTGCGAGACAATTCCAATCATGTTGTCCGAATTATGAAACATCAGAAAGCTGTTTCCTCCGATGGTAATCAATTGAATATCATCAACAGAGGACTCTGATATTTTTTCAGAGGACAACTCTTTTCCTGCTTCATCAAAAACAATGAGAGTGCCTTCCGAAACAACAAAAATCCTGTTGTCATGCACACCAAACAACACATTCTCTCCATAGGATTTTTCCGACAATGGATTGACGTCGCCATTGTTGTTCACACAGATGAGTCCGCCATCGGATGAAAAAGCGGTCCAGAACTTAGATTCGCGTCCGCCCTGCAACGGACTAAAACCTTTATTGCTTTGGATTTCATCAATGTTTACAACCGGTTTGCCTTTGCGGTCAAACACCTGAACGGTACCTCCGGGCGTTGATACAACCAGATAATCATTCCCGCCCACCGGGCTGAAAAATACACCGGAGTAATTTTGATCCCTCAGCTCTGGTTTCAACCAGCCCTCGGTTTGTTTGCCCTCGGTTGAATAATTGTTTAGTATGCCTTTGTTGTCGCAGAAAATCAGGCGATATTTCTGATTGTTGTCATAATCGGCCACGAGCAGGTTTGATGCAACTCCTGCTCTGACAGAAATCGGAAACGATGATCGCATTTCTCCATTCAATCCAATAATGTATATGCCGTCGGATGTTGAAAACGCCACGCTTCGCTTCTCTGAATTTCCCGACCACAACAGCTGGAAATCCGCATTGACAGCATCGCCGACTTCTTTCTTCCATACAATAACGCCTTCCGAATTCAGCAAATAAACATTGTCATACACATCGGCTGCAGCAATCCAGTATTCGCCGGTTTTGAAATCCTTCAGAATGACAGGCCGGCCGGAAACATCGGCGTCGAGCGAGGTTGCCCATGTCTCAGCTGATATTGAATCCGCCTGGCCGAAAAACCAGGTGCCGCTGACAACCATTCCGTCGGATTGTCTTGCGGCTGTGAATGAAAGAATTCCCGACTGTTTTTTATGCGAACCTCCTAAAGATGAAATCATCGTAGTATCGCTCAGCCAGCGGTTTTCGAGATAGTATGCTGCTGCGCCCGTATTGAGAAAAGTGAAAATATTCCACGAAGAAGCGATCTGATTGGTCAGGTTGTTTTTATATGCAGAAGCGCCCAGTGTGCGGCCTGAGAGCACATCGTTGAGAACGGGCTTTAATTGTTCAGGTGACTTTCCGATGAAAACAAATTCTTCGGTGACAGCAATGCATGTTTCAGAAACCGGCTCAAACAGCGGTCCGAAAAGACTGTATGCCACATAGTCCACCGGAATTTCAATCATCGTTGCATCACGAAAACGGACAGTGTCCCATTCATTTGATTCTGCATAATCAAGCAGACATTCTTTCACTTCATCGGCATCGTTTACCGGAAAGGCGCAGTAAACCTCAGGTTCGCGACCCACAGCAGCAGCGGTGGAAAAAACACAGAGCGTTCCGCTGACATGTTCATACAGGCACGATTCCAGTGATTCAGTTTCAGCTTCTTCGTTCAGATTTGCAAGTTCCTCTTCATTGTTGTACACATTCTGTTTTTCATCAGAAAGTCTTTTTGCATACGCGGAAAAAAACTTTTCGAAATTTCCGAAACCAAATGAAAATGCCGCAGACGTGTTGGCCGGCAACATCGATAAAATGTTTTCCGTGGCATCACTCAACGGTTCATCAAACAAAGACATGAAAGATGTTGCGTCGTTTTTCAGCGGAAACAAACCTGAAAAAACCATGGCATCGTTCTGCACTTTCACATCGAGATTTCCCCACGAAGACACTGTTTGCAGAAAGGCAAGATTCACATAGGTGTCGCCCGAAACAAGCTGCCCGAGCGATCTGTATAGCAATGGCGTGTTTACAAAAATATTCATGGCGCAATCGGCCGATGCTTTTTTGTATGCATTGGCAAATTCTTCGTTGCGCGACAGGCCTGTCTTTTTATCAGCAGCTGCTATCGAAAGTCCGAGCAGTCGCTCCGACACAGAAGCAACAAGCAGATTGTTGCATGGATAAATGGTGAAAGACTTTTTGCCAACGGAATAGCAGGTGTTTCCATCGACTGATTTTTCGCTCAGCGTAACTTTTCCGCTACGGCTCAGGTCTTCATAAATCTGCGCTGCATCGGTGTTGTCGGGCAATTCAAGAACAAACAGCGATTCTGTTTTATCTTTTCCGGTCGGGTGCAGAGAAATAAATAATTTTGAAGAAGAGAGAATTTCTTTAGTTTTTTCATTGACCGAAAAAACGGTGTCAGCCTGCATCAGACCATATATGAAATCATCGACTGCCGGCATGAATGAAATATTTCCGAGGGTGTTTTTGTAGCTGCTGTTATGGATTAAATCTCCCGGATTGTTGATGCGGAAAACAGCAAAGGCGTTGTCGGGAATGACATCCGGCGCATCATAGGATTTGCCGGAGGAAAAAGGTTTTAAAATAATCAGCAGAACGACTAGAATAACAACAAGCGCACCTCCGCCTGCAAGCAGGAGCGTGCGCCGGTCCCAATTTCTGAAAAACCGGATGATTTTCTTCATACTGCAAATCTAACGAAAGGCCCTTGCTGAAAAATGGGCTGTCGAAGAAAAGATCAACACGGGATTGTTAACACCACACAAATCAGGGCTTCTGCATTATCAGCAGCCGCTTTTCCCCATTGCTTATCTGCAGGAAATAAAGCCCGTTTGGAAGAGTAGTCAGATTTACAAATCCATCTGCGACTAATTGAAACACGACTTTACCATCTGCCGTGAAAACCAGAACATCCTGAGGTTCATTGGACGTAAAGTTTAGATTACCAGCGCATGGATTTGGATAAAAAGCGTTTTCTGAAATTTGGTTGCTGAACAGTCCTGTACCGTTATCGACAGAAAAATTGTCGATCAGAATTCCGAAATTTCCGGCGTCGGACAATGCCTGAAAACCAAAATGATAAATACCGGAAGCCGGAACAGTGAATGTTACGGAAACTGGCTGATATGCTGCAGAAGATATGTTAGTAAAATCATACAGCATTTGCGTCATGGCGGCCGAAGTGTCTGCATTACCAATAAACACTTTCATTTTTTCAGAGTAGCCATCAAAGGCTCCTGCATAAAGAAATGAAAGGGTATAGGTTGTTCCCTGCTCCAGGTTGAAACCGGGAGAAAACAACCAGTCGTCACCATTTGCATCCGAAGCGGTGAAATAGAACGGGCAATTGGAAGAATTGTAGCCGAAATAGGCCGTGTTATCAAAGCCCCACACACCGGCCTGATCTGTCGGCAAAGTGTTTTCGTATTGCCAGTCGGTTAGAAATTCCGCCTCCGATGTGTAATTATTGAAGTCGGTTGAATAAGGGGGTGTGAAAGGCCCTTGTGCCTGTAATTGCCAGCACACAAAAATGAACAACAGAAAAGAGATTTGTTTCATTGGATTTTTTTTGCAAAAGTATTCAGTAGTCTGCTTCAACAGGCTGGTTGCAAGCTGGCTGGCGCTGGCTGTTTATCATTGAATATGGACAGATGTCGAATTATTCATCCTTTATATGTCAGACAGCACACAAACCATCCGGAACAACAACCTCATACCAATAGATACGTTACAAAAAAAAGCAGAATTTCACGTATCTTTGATTTATGAAATTCCTGAAACTTATCTTTTGTCTGTTCATTTCTGTTAGTCTTCTGGCCCAGGACAACATCACAACAGATTCTGTCCGCCTCCGTCATTTGTATGGAGATACCGAAACCTTTGATGCGGCATTTGCGCAAATAAAAACCATTGGCACCGATGCACCGTTTCTGGCTGTCACAGCGGCTGACGGTCGCGAAATTAACAGCGAAAATTTATCGGATAAAGTCATCCTTGTCCATTTCTGGTTTCTCACCTGCGGTGGATGCATTATTGAAAATCCGCTCCTGAACAGGATTGCAGACACCCTTAAAAACAATCCCGCTTTTCAGCTGCTTGCTTTTGCCAACAATTCAAACGAAGAGCTGCAACATTTTCTCGACAGAGATTCGCTGTATTTCGGAAACCGCTGGAACACCATCAAGCGGCATCCGCTGCTGAAATTCCCCATTGTGGCTGATCCCGACGAAGAGATTTTCAACAGGTTCAAAAGCTGGTCATACCCGGGCAACATCATTATTGACCGTAATGGAATCATCAGAAAAATCATTTATCGCCACGAGCTCGATATGAGCGAAGATGAATTCTTTGAGTATTTGCTGGCACAGATTAAAGAGCTGCTTTGACATAAAAGAGGATGTCTCAAAATGTAATTTCAGTGCAAAAACAACATTCCACCGTCCGATGCGACGAAGGAGCTAAAGGACATGGAACC
>CAZJOL010000002.1:0-40116 GCA_964547605.1 uncultured Bacteroidaceae bacterium
AATTCCACTAATGGTATTCACTCATGGACTCATTTGTATCCCAACAGTGCAAATGAGGATGCGCTGATCAGAACGGAAATCGGAAACGGTGTGGCGCTGGCAAACTATACCGCACATGGCTACAATGATGGCTGGGGCGATCCAGCGTTTGACAAAACGGATATTCCGGCCATGAACAATGCGCATCAGTATCCGCTCATGATAGGGAATGCATGTCTCACCAACAGTTTTCAGGATCCTGAATGTTTCGGCGAGGCTCTGCTCCGCGCCAACATGAAAGGTGCCATCGGTTATATCGGTGGATCAAACAGCACTTACTGGGATGAAGATTTTTACTGGGGAGTTGGTGTCCGTGCCACGATTAATGCAAATCCGGTATACGATGCCAATAACCTCGGGGCCTATGACCGTACCTGGCATATTACAGGTGAGCCGTTCAGCGAATGGTTTGTTTCGCAGGGACAAATGATTCTTGCAGGAAACCTTGCCGTTCTGGAAGGTTCTCCGACTTCATTTGACTACTACAGCGAAATTTATCACCTCATGGGAGATCCTTCACTGATGATATACCTGAGTGTCCCTTCTCAGCTGACAGTTACGCATCCGGCACTGGTTCCGCTCGGACAGAACACCATTACTATTTCAACGGAACCATACGCTTATGTTGGCGTGACGCAAAATGGTGTATGGCACGGTGCAGGCATGGCCGATGCTACCGGAAATCTGGTGATGAGCATTATTCCGTTTACAGTACCGGGAACTGCCGATATTGTCGGAACCAAACAATTCCGCAAACCGTTCATTTCAACATTTGTTGTTCAAACGCCTACAGGGCCTTATGTTCTGATGGAAAACAAAGCAATCAGTGATGTTTCAGGAAACAACAATCAGCAGGCCGACATTATGGAAACGGTAGGACTGAATGTGAGACTGAAAAACTACGGACTGCAGAATGATTCTACAGTTTATGCCGTACTGTCTTCATCGGATTCACATGTGGAAATAATTGACAGTGTCGGAATCTGGGGCATGATTGCTTCAAACGACACACTCACCATCAATAATGCATTCACAGTAAGAATTGATACGCTGGTTCCCGATCAGTTCTTGGCTCCATTTGAAATTTCGATTCGCGACAGCAGCGGAAACAACTGGTTATCGACTTTTAATCTGAAAATAAATGCGCCCGATTTGCAGATTCTGGGTTTAACAATCGATGATGCTTCAGGCGGCAACAGCAACAATAAGCTTGATGCGGGCGAGACCGTTGAAATGCATATTCAGGTTGTCAACAACGGCCATACCGACATCTGGGATGCCGCTGCAATACTTAGCACCAGTAGTCCGTATCTGACAATTACCTCAGCAAACTGGCAGCACGACAGCCTGTACATGGGAATTGCCGAAACCGGAGTATATACTGTCGAAGTCGCTTCTTCTGTTCCGATGGGGACTCCGGCCAGTGTCACCCTCGATCTTGAAGGTTTGGCATTGTATACCGAAAATAAGACTTTCACCAAAACCATTGGCCAGATTGATGAAGACTGGGAATCCGGCAATCTTACGCAATATGCGTGGATATCAGGTGGTGCATCTCCCTGGATTGTCACATCCGGCTCCACTTATGAAGGATCGTTTGCAGCGCGCTCCGGAGCAATAACTGACAGTCAGCAGTCAGATCTGTCAATCACAATAGACGTATTATCTGATGATTCTCTGTCTTTCTATAAGCGGGTTTCGAGTGAGCAGGACTGGGATTTCCTCAAGTTCTTCGTTAACGGAACAGAGTTGGGGCAGTGGAGCGGCGAAGTCGCCTGGTCACAGGAAAGATTCTGGCTTACAGCGGGTACAAAAACACTGCAGTGGTCATACATCAAGGACTACTCATATTTAAGTGGCGAAGATGCTGCTTATATTGACTACATTGTTTTCCCTCCGATGAATGTTATCACATCAGACGTTGAGCTGCCTGCCGTTCCGAACGACATGCTGATTTATCCGAATCCTGCCACCGGCGCTTTTGCAACTGTTACGGCTGCGGTTCCTTCAGGTGATGTGCGGATGACGGTTCTTTCGGCAGATGGCCGGATTGTATATGCCCAGGAATTTAAAAACGTCAGTGGTCAGCTCTATCTGCCTGTTGCAATATCCGCATGGGAAGCCGGTATATATACAATTCAACTCACCGGCAACGAAATCAACTTTTCGAAAACTTTTGCAGTAATAAAATAATCCCCCCCACGAAATGAAAAAAATCCTGTTTTCTCTTCTGCTGATTGTGGTTTTTGGCTCTATGAGCGCTCAAACCTATCAATCGCTCAGCAACGATGCCAACAAACCCTTGTACACCATCATTTCTTCAACACCTGAAGAAACAGTCATCGAGTACAACTTTCAGGGTTTCTACCTGAGTGATGTACAGACATCGCAGGGAATCAAGCAGAGTGTGTCCATGCCGGGCGCATCACCTTTGCTGGTTGCCGGTGAACCTGCACTTTGCCAGTACTCGAATTCACTGATCATTCCTGATCTGGCGCATATGCAGGTCAAGGTCTTGTCGGCCGATTATGTCGATTACAGCAATATTGAAATTGTCCCATCCAAGGGAAATTTAACCAGAGATATTGATCCTTCGTCTGTTCCTTATTCATGGGGGCGCACATATCAGCAGAACGGAAGTTTTCCGGGCGCTTATGCAACTCTTTCGGACCCATATATCATGCGTGATTACAGGGGTGTGGCACTGCATGTTTTTCCTTTCCGTTACGATCATGCCAACCACTCACTGCGCGTGGTGAAAACTATCCGTGTGGTTGTTTACAAGGATTCTGATGACACTATGGATGATCCGTTTATCAGAACCAAAGCAGTAACGAAAGTTGATGAAAGTTTTGATCAGTTATACAGCAGACATTTCATTAATTACAATCAGGCAAAATATACTCCGGTTACAGAGCGCGGAAGAATACTGGTTATCTGCAAGCCTGATTACATGGCCAATATGGCTCCTTACGTACAATGGAAAAACAGAATCGGATTCCCAACAACAATTGTAAGTACAGCTGTCACAGGAACAACAAGTACTGCTATCAAGACATACGTGACCAATTATTACAATGCAAACGGATTGACATTTCTGCTGTTTGTAGGTGATGCAGCTGCCATTCCGGTTATCACAAGCGGTGTTGGTGGAGATTCTGACAATGCTTATGCATTCATTACCGGCAGCGACCATTATCCGGAGTTTTATGTAGGTCGTTTTTCAGCCGAAAGTGAGGGTGATGTTGATGTGCAGGTTTTGCGCACTATTTCTTACGAGCAGAATCCGAATACCAGCAACAACTGGCTGAACAGAGTTCTGGGAATAGCTTCCAGTCAGAGTGGAACTTCCCCTGACGACGGTGAATCTGATTATCAGCACATCCGCAATCTTCAGACCCAGTGCGATAATTATGAATATGAAACAAAATACGAATTGTTCGATGGTACTCAGGGCGGACTTGACGCCTCGGGTGATCCGACAGCTGCTAATGTTTCAACCGTCATTAATGGTGGTGCCGGTTTGGTATTATATACAGGCCACGGAGCAGACACTTATTTCGTGACAACAAACTTCAGCAACACCAATGTGAATGCTCTGACCAACACAACTCAATGGCCGATTATTTTATCTGTTGCCTGTGTAAATGGAAACTTTAATGGGCAGACCTGTTTTGCCGAAGCATGGCTGCGAGCCCGCACGGGAACAACCCCCAAAGGAGCTGTTGCAACCATTATGAGCACCATCAATCAATCGTGGGCTCCGCCAATGGAAGGGCAGGATGAAATGGTTAATGTGCTTTGTGAAACAGCGACCGGAAATATCAAGCACACCTTTGGTGGCATTGTGATGAGTGGCTGCATGAAAATGAATGACAGCTATGGAACCGCTGGTGATGAAATGACCGACACCTGGACCGTTTTCGGCGATCCTTCCCTGATGATCAGAACCGATACACCCAAAACAATGACAGTGGCTCATCCGGCTACAGTTCCTATCGGTACCAGCCAGTTGGTTGTGAATTGTAATACCGAAGGTGCATTTATTACTGTTACGCTGAATGACAGCATTATCGGAACGGGAATTATTAACGGAGGTACTACAACAGTGAATTTTACCGCACTTACCGGTATTGACACATTGATTGTTACAGCAACCAAATACAATTACATTCCCTACATTGGCGAGGTTGCAATCATAGCTGCATCAGGACCATATGTGGTTTACAACGCTTTGGCGATCAACGACGTCAGCGGCAATAATAATGCTCAGGCCGATTTCGGTGAAAACATACTTTTGAATGTAACCCTGTTCAACACTGGAGTTGCCAATGCAGCCAATGTTGTTGCTGCAATTACGACATCAAATCCGGCGGTTACAATCACTGATAACAGTGAAACGTACGGCGCAATCAATGCCGGCGCAACCAAGCTCATGAATAATGCTTATGCAGTAACAGTCGGCAGTAATGTTACCGACCAGACCAGCGTTTCATTCGACCTCAACGCCGTATATGGCTCAGACAACTGGAATTCATCTTTCGGATTTGTTATCAATGCACCTGCTCTCAGTATAGGAGCGCTCGTAATCGATGATGCCGCCGGGAACAACAACGGAAAACTCGATCCGGGTGAAACAGTCAACATCTCCATTGCTTCCTTAAACAACGGTCATGCGATGTATCCCGCTGCTATAGGGACATTGGCGAGTGGCAGTTCAACTCTGACAGTCGTTAATGGCTCTGACAATATTGGAGATATGGATCCTGCTTCTTCTCAGAATGCCAGTTTCTCTGTTTCTGCTGATGCCGGAGCCACTTTTGGATCGTCTGTCACTGTTACATATACGCTAGGAACCGGTTTTTATCAGGTACAGAAAGTATTTTCGATGAAAGTTGGTATTGTTGATGAAGATTATGAAACCGGAGACCTTACACAATATGAGTGGGCCACCGGCGGCAATGCTCCATGGTTTGTATCAACATCAAGTCCGTATGAAGGGGCACATTGTTCTCAGTCCGGTGCCATTTCCGACGATCAGAATTCAACCATGTCAATTGCATGGGATGTAGCTGTTGCTGACAGTATCTCTTTTTACCGCAAAGTGAGTTGTGAAAACGGAAGTGCTTCAGGAAGTCAGTGGGATTACCTTGAATTCCTGATTGATGCAACTTCAAAGGAATGGTGGGACGGTGAACAGGACTGGGCTCGCAAAGCATATGCTGTTACTGCCGGACAACACACATTTACGTGGAAATACGCAAAGGACAACATGGTTGCAGATGGTTCAGATGCAGCATGGGTTGATTATATTGTTTTCCCGCCGCTGGCGACCACAACCGGCTGTGAGGAATTATCCTTCGGATTTAATATCTATCCGAATCCGGCAACAGAGCTGATGTTTGTTGATGTCAACCTCGCCCATGCGGATAACGTGAACATTGAACTTCTTGACAATACAGGACGTTTGGTAAGTGTTTTATTCAACGGCAGCATGGCAGCCGGAATGAACAGAACCGAACTGAATGCAGCCGGTATAAGCGGAGGTGTTTACATTATTCGTGTAAGGACATCGGAAGGTAGCATTTCAAGAATGATAATGACCGCAGGGAAGTAACCCTGCTTCTCGATATACGCCGGATGCCGCTTCATTGCTCAAATGAAGCGGCATCCGGCGTTTTTGTCCCAAAATTGCAAAGTACATGGCAATGATTATATAGGATATGTTTTTAAATTCATTTTGTTTGTCGAAAATATCATTCAAATTGGCTTTGGAAAGGCTCGAAGTGAAAAAAATGTTATAATATTGCGATTCGAAACGCACCAGTATCTGATTATGAAAAACAGAATAAATATCCTTGGGGTTCTTCTTTTTGTTTCAGCATTTTTTCCGGCCAGAGCCGATGAGGGGATGTGGCTTCCGATGTTTATTGACCGGCTCAATTACACGGATATGCAGAAAATGGGGCTTCATCTTACGCCCGAAGAAATTTATTCAGTCAACAACGGAAGTCTGAAGGATGCCATTGTTATTTTTGGCGGAGGATGCACCGGAGAGATTGTTTCGGATCAGGGACTGATTTTCACCAATCATCATTGCGGTTATGCTTCTATTGCTTCGCTGAGCACTGTTGAAAATGATATTCTGACCAATGGATATTACGCAGCAACCATGGCCGATGAATTGTTCCCGTCATCGAATCTCAATGTTCGTTTTCTGATCCGGATCGAAGATGTAACCAAGCAGATTCTTGATTCGATTCCGTACGAAGCCACTGAAATGGAGCGTGATGAAATTGTCGCACGCATCTCGAAACGAATTGAAACCGGCGCTGTGTCAGAGAAATATCAGGAAGCAAATGTGAAACCTTTCTTTTATGGCAATGAATATTATCTGTTCGTTTACGAGGTCTATTCGGATGTCCGGCTGGTTCTGAATCCACCATTATCGATCGGTAATTTCGGTGGCGATACCGACAACTGGATGTGGCCGCGCCATACAGGCGACTTCAGCGTTTTCAGAGTTTACACCGGACCTGATGGAAAGCCCGCCAAATACAGCAAGGATAATATTCCCATGAAGCCGAAACATTTTCTACCGGTTTCCATTAAACCAAAAAAAGAAAATGACTTTGCAATGGTATTTGGCTATCCGGGCCGCACTTCGCGATATATCACAAGCGAGGAAGTCGCATCGAATTATCTTTATGTCAATCCTTCCATTGTGAAAATCCGTGAGAAAAAACTTGCAGTGATGGATGTAAACATGCGTGCCAGTGATGAAGTCAGACTGCGGTATGCCAGCAAATACGCCACCACTGCCAATTACTGGAAATATTATATCGGGCAGAATAAAGGGATTAACAGAAACGACGTGATTGAGCGCAAAAAGATTCTTGAAGACGATTTTGAAACATGGGTGAACAACGATAATATTCCAAAGTTTGGATATTACAAAAACGCACTTATCAAAACGCATAATTCAATCGAGAAACTCAGTTCGCTGCGGAAGGTTCAGTATTACATTTCGGAAGCATTTTTCCGCGGCAGTGATGTTATTTCATTTGCAGGCAAATTCAGGCCACTCATGGCTGAGCTTTCGGCAGAGAAACCCAATCTTTCGAAAATCGAAGAGATGGTGTCTTCACTTAATAAAGTGGCCGAAAATCATTTTGCCACCTTTGACTATAAAACTGAAATGCAGCTGTACAGTGCCATGCTGGCCATGTATGCAGCCGATGTTCCTTCGGAATACCAACCTGCATTCTATGTGGTTGTCAGCAATAAATTCAAAAACGATTACGCTCTGTATTCGGATTTTGCATTTCTGGTTTCCATATTTTCGAACAAGGATAAGATGGATGCTTTTCTGAAAAATCCCACTAAGGAAGTTTTGACAAAGGATCCATTATTTGAAGCTGCAACGCAGGTTTACGAAATCTACAATAAGCTCGTTGCCGAGATAAATCCGCTCAACTATCAGCTGAATCAGGGAATGCGCATGTATGTTCAGGGCTTACGCGAAATGTATCCAGAAAAAAATTTCTATCCCGACGCCAACAGCACACTGCGTCTTACATACGGCAAAGTCCTCCCATACAGTGCCGGTGATGCCATTGATTATGATTTTGTGACCACGCTGAAAGGTGTGATGGAAAAAGAAAATCCAAACAATGAGGAATTCATTGTTCCGGCAAGGTTGAAAGAGTTGTATGAGAAAAAAGATTTTGGCCAGTACGGCGAAAACGGCACCATGATTACGTGTTTTCTCACCAACAACGATATCACCGGTGGCAACAGCGGATCGCCTGTGCTTAATGGTGATGGTGAACTTATAGGACTGGCCTTCGATGCCAACTGGGAAGCCATGTCGGGCGATATCGTTTTCGAACCTAAACTGCAGCGTTGCATCTGCGTTGACATCCGCTATGTGCTTTTCTACATCGACAAATATGCCGGTGGAAGCAGACTTATTGATGAGCTTGAAATTAGAAAATAATCATCTGTTTTGATTTGGTAAGATGATAATGAGGCGCGGGAAACTGCGCCTTTTATTATCTCAAGCTGAGTCCTTTCCCTTTCATCCACCGCACACAGAGCGGCAGGCGGTTGATGCGTATAAAGGGATAATTTGAAAGTTTGCCGCCGAATCCGAGATAGAATTTTGCCAGATTTTCATTGTTGCTCCCTTCGAAATCGAAGAGCTGGTGCGTGGTGCAGATGTCTGCCAGAATAGAATCGATCAGAAAATGCATGGCGCCGGTTTTGCGTGCTTCGTTGCCGGAGCCGCTGAACAACAGCACTGCGCGTCCTTCGAATTCCACCAGCAGTATGCCTGCAGTGATTTCGTTGTGCTGGTTCAGCGCGCAATACGTATTGGCAAGACCAAGGTGCCGCAACTGAAACGACAATGTTTTCAGCGTTGAATACCAGCTTTCATGTTTGCCGAGCGCTTCTCCTTTATTGTTTTTGAAGAGAGAAATTATGGTTTCGATATCAAATCCTTTGTGTACTGAAAGCCCGTTCCGGGCCGCTTTCCGGATGTTGCGACGGGTATTTTCGTTGTATCCGGTTCTGATCTTTTCAATATCACAGCCAAGCTGAAGAGTAATATTGGTGAGCATTTCAACGCCGGGTACATTAACCGGGCATGATTCATTGAGCATGATTTCGGTAAAACGATATTTATGCGGAATGGCCAGCAGAAATCTTTTTACGGTTTCGGCGGAAATTTCTTTTCCGTAAACACCGAGCTGCTGGCAGAACGGAGGCTGAAACAAATAATGTACTCCCGTTTTTTTTGCTTCAACAAGCGGCATCACACATTGGTAATTATCTTCAATCAGACCATTCCAACCGGGCGCCACAAGATCGAGATACCATGACATGGCATACATCATTGGCTGCGAAGACTGCATGACTGCTGCATCCCACATATCCCTGTCAATATTTTCGTTTTTGGCAAACCGTATCATTTTTTCTCTGATTGAAACTGACGGATGGTTTCCGTGATTATTTGCGTCCAGCCTTTCCAGCGGCCGCTTTCAGAAAGAGTATCGTTGTGCAGCAGCATTTCAAAATGTCCGTTGATTGACAGGATGTAATCGGCCAGGCTGAATAGTTCGATGCGTGTTTCTTCCAGTGTCATTTGCTGATAATCTTTCAGACTGCCGTCCATTATGCAGAAAGGATGTACAATCAATGGAAGAATTTTATCTGTTTCCAGATCAAAAAAACGGAAAGGACGTGTAGTGCCGGCTCTGAATCCGTGTCCGGATGCGAACCCCATGGTGTAGTCATTTGTAATTCCGGCTTTGACCAATTGACGGTATGACTGTGGCAGATTCATTCTGAGAAAATGCCGGCGTGCTGCTGAAATGGATATCCCGATGGTTGTTTCGAGACTTAGTTTTTCGCGCAGCAGTTTTGTATCGTCATCAAGACAATAATATGAAGGGTGCAGGCCAATCACCGATTCGCGGGCCATTTTTCTGATTTGAGTTACAGCCCTCTGGTGGTGCAGATTTCCGTTCTTATCAAAATTTGTTCTTTGCTGCGATGCCAGTATGAAAAACAAAACCTGCACTCGGAATTCGCGACTGATTTTATCGATGACATCGAAAGTGTCAAAAGGATCTTTGCGCAAGCCGAGAAAAACCGAAGGTCTTTCAATAAGCGCGCGAAATCTCCCTTTGACAAGATCACGGCACCATCCGGCCAGGTTGCGAAGAACTCCTTTTGTTCTGTATGAAAACAACATATCAACATCGACTGTGAGCGAAAATGTTGGTTCTTCTTTTTTGAAGATGCTTTCGGGAACATGCTGCAGAAGCCGGTTCCGGAGCATGATGATCCATTCATCGACAACTGCGCGCTGATGAAAATTGTTTTTAAATGCGAGAGAATGCTGCAAATCGAAACGTCCATGCTGATCCCGTTCAAGGCCTGTGTATTCTTCGTATCTGCTCAGCATAAAAAATATGGCAGCAAAAATATCAAATGGAAAATCGAACGATCCTGCAACAGGAAACAAGCAAATATTTTTTTCATCATCGATGACGACTTCCGTTTCCTGAGCCGAAACGCCCTTTGGGTGCAGAAATCCGCTGTCGGGAACTGATATATCAGCCGTTTGATTTATGCCATACGAAAGAATGATTTTTGCTGATGATGCATCAACCGGATTCAGTACATATCCGCAACCAAGCCGTTCACCAAAGATGTAATCGAGCGTGTAGCGCAGCTTGGCATTGTCGAATGATGTGAGAACCGCAACAGCCATGATTATTTTTTTATGTTTTGCCTGATGGTAGATTTATGAAATTCAAGCATTTTTTCACAAATGAATTCAGCAGCGTGACCATCGCCAAACACAGGCGGGAACTCGGTTGGAGGATAATTAACCATGGCTTCGGCCTGTGCGGCAATTTCCGGTGCTGAGTGATCGGCAAGTTTAGCTGCGCGCAGTTCAATAATTTCAACCCATTCGGTTTCGGGTCGCAGAATGATCGATGGGCGCGAAAAGAAATAGGCCTCTTTCTGAACACCGCCTGAATCAGTAAGTACGAGGCGACAATTTTTTTCGAGCAGAATCATGTCCAGAAACGAAGCAGGTGGAATGATGCGTACATCGGCTCCAACAGGGATGTTGCTGCCAATGTTCCATGCATCCATCATTTTTTTTGTCCGCGGGTGAACAGGAAAAACAACCGGTAGTCCGGTGTTGATGGAAGCAAGGCATAAAGCGTCGAAGATCATGCGCAGTCTGTCTTCGTGGTCAGTATTGTCGTTGCGGTGAACTGTAGCGAGAATAAAAGGAACATCTTTCAGCTTCTGTTCTTCGATGATTTTCGATTGTTTTTCGGCGATACCAGCGAAGAAAACGGAATTATCGAACATGATGTCACCGCCATGAAACACTCCGGGTTTATCCATGGAGTACGGACTCATGAGACCTGCCGGGAATCCTTCGTTTTCGAGATTTATTATGGCTGTTTTGGTCGGGCAGAACATCAGTGTGGAGCAATGATCAGCCACAATCCTGTTTATTTCTTCCGGCATTTTTTTATTGAAAGAACGAAGTCCGGCTTCGATGTGAAAAACGGGAATGTGCAGCTTAGCTGCTGCCACAGCGCCCGCCAGCGTGCTGTTGGTGTCTCCGTAAATCACCAGCGCATCGGGTTTGTATTCGACAAGAACTTTTTCAATTCCTTCCATCATGCGTCCGGTCTGTTCACCATGACTGGAGGAACCAACGTTGAGATTGACATTTGGAGCCGGAATGCTGAGTTCGCGAAAAAAAACCTCAGACATATTTTCGTCGTAATGCTGTCCGGTATGAACGATAATTTCTTCAATTTCGCTGTTGAAATGTTTTTGAATTTCACGGCTGAGTGCAGCTGCTTTTATGATCTGTGGCCTTGCGCCGACAATGGTTACGATTCTCATTTTTTGAAAGTGTTGATGATTCCTTCATCCATAAAGCTGTAGAAGGAATCCTGTGAAATGATGATGTGGTCAAGCAATCGGATATCGAACAATGCTGATGCATCGTGAATTTGTCGTGTGAGGTTTATATCCGAATCGCTTGGATTGAGATTTCCCGAAGGATGATTGTGTCCCAGGATAAGGCTCAGAGAGCGCGTATCGAGGGCCATCTTGATTATTTTGCGTATATCAACCTGGGTGGCAACCATGCTGCCCATGCTGATTCTTTCCTTGAATATGACTTTGTTTCTCCTGTTCAACCCCATGATGCAGAATTCTTCATGCTGTTTGTCGCAAAGCATGGGCAACAGGGCTTTTTGTGCATCGCGCGATGAGAGTATCAGTTCCTCGTCATCACTACTTTCGCCTTCGCGTCGACGTGCAATTTCGAGTGCGGCAGCTATGGTCACCGCTTTAGCCGGCCCGATTCCATGGATTTTTTTGATTTCATGAATGGTCAGTGTTGAAAGTTTTTTGAGACTATTGTCAGCATTCTCAAGCATTTCTCTGGCGAGTTCAAGTGCACTTTTTTTAGAGGTACCACTTCCAATCAGGATGGCAAAGAGCTCAGCGTTGCTTAGTGCTTCGGAGCCTTTAACCAGCATTTTTTCGCGCGGGCGGTCGTCTGCAGCCCACTCCTTGATTGTTTTTTTCTTGTTATTCTCCACAACTGCAAAGTTAATTGAAACTATAACAACGGATCATGAAATGAAAAATGTCTTTTTAATCATTTGAGATTCAAATGTAGTCATTTCAACGATTTAATTGCAGAAAAATATTTCGCAGGATTTATTTCCGGGCATTAAATGTTGTACCTTAGAGCTGTCGTTACAAAAATGTTTTCAAGTTCTTCGCACAGATCGTTGCCTATGACCAAGCATCACAATAAGCCAGACCTGAATCAGGCACAGTTTCAGGATACTATGTTTGACCATCTGATGGAAAAGCGGATTGAGCACATTCTGCTCATCTGCAGTACCTACGATGCATTCATTCTTGAAGAAGACGGTCGTATCAATGAAGCCATTTTTCAGGAATATGTCTCTCTCAATCTCCGCTATCCGCCCCGGTTTATCAAGGCCCATAGCGCAGAACGTGCGCTGGAAATTCTTGAAAGCGACCGTGTTGATCTGGTTATAAACATGCTCAGCATTTCGGATCAGAATCCATTTGAATTTTCGAAAGTCATCAAACAGCGGTTTGCAAATATTCCGATTGTTGTACTGACTCCGTTTTCGAGAGAGGTTTCCCAGCGGCTTGCGGTGCAGGATCTGAGCGGTGTTGATTATGTATTCAGCTGGCTGGGTAACACAAATCTTCTGCTGGCCATCATCAAGCTGATTGAGGATAAAATGAATACTGATTACGATGTTGGAGAGGTCGGTGTTCAGTGCATTTTGCTGGTTGAAGATTCGGTGCGGTACTACAGCTCCTATCTGCCCAACATGTACCGCATTGTAATCCAGCAATCGCGTGCATTCATGACCGAAGGCCTCAATGAGCATCAACGCACGCTGAGGTTGCGCGGCAGACCGAAAATATTACTGGCCACCAATTTTGAGCAGGCACTTAGTCTGTATGAAAAATACAAGTCCAACATGCTTGGAATGATTTCCGACATTTCGTTTAACCGTAATAATATAAAAGATAAAAATGCCGGGATTGAACTGTGCAAAATCGTGCAGGCGGATGATCCGTACTTTCCAATTTTGCTGCAGTCTTCGGATGCCATCACGGAGGAACTTGCTGCTGAAATTAAAATCAAATTCGTGCATAAATTTTCCAAAACACTGCTGCATGAACTGACCGATTTTCTGCTGGATTACCTGGCTTTCGGCGATTTCAGAATCGTGAACCCGGCCGATGGCGCCGAAATATCGCGGGCGCGCGATTTGCAGGCATTGCAGGATCAGATTTACAGCATTCCGGATGAATCGCTGAAATATCATATCGACCGGAATCATTTTTCGAAGTGGCTTCGTGCGCGTGCATTGTTTTCGCTTGGAAAGCTTTTCAGGCAGGCCAATTCAGGCGATTTTGCATCACTCGATGAAGTGCGCGATTACCTGTACAAAGGCATGGCGAAATACCGCAGTGTGCGCGGGCGCGGTGTAATATCAACATTTGACCGGAATAAATTCAATGAATACATTTTATTCAGTCGGGTAGGCGAGGGCAGCATTGGTGGAAAGGCGCGCGGGTTGGCCTTTATAGACAATATTCTCAAAAGGAACCAGCTTGCTCACCGCTATGACAGCGTTGAACTTACCATCCCAAGAACTGTGGTGCTCGCAACCGATGTGTTCAGTGATTTCATGGAGCGCAACAATTTGTATGATTTTGCCATTGGCTGCACCAATGACGAGGAAATTCTGAATCGCTTTCTCGAAAGTGAGCTGAGTTATGAAACCATTCTTGACCTGAAATCCATTCTGAAGGTTATGTCAACACCGCTGGCAGTCAGGTCAAGTTCATTGCTCGAGGACAGCCATTATCAGCCATTTGCAGGGATTTACAGCACTTATATGATTCCGAATACCGGCAGCGACCGCGACCGGCTTACGTTGCTCATGCAGTGTATCAAAGCGGTGTATGCTTCGGTTTATTATCAGGAGAGCAAAGCTTACATGACATCGACTTCCAATCTGATTGATGAAGAAAAAATGGCCATTGTACTGCAGGAAGTATGCGGCTTTACTGAAGAAGATTATTTCTTCCCGGTGTTAAGCGGAGTTGCACGATCGGTCAATTTTTATCCGATCAGTCCCGAAAAGGCTGAGGATGGTGTTGTGAGCATTGCCTACGGTCTTGGAAAATACATTGTCGATGGCGGAATGTCGCTCCGGTTCTCGCCCAGATATCCTGAAAAAGCCATTCAGCTCAGCTCAACGGAAATGATGTTAAAAGATACTCAGAAGGAGTTTTTCGCCATCAATCTTAAACGCAATCTGTTCACCCCTAAAGTGGATGATAATGCGCATATAGAGCGGTTTGCGGTTTCCGATGGCGATCAATTCAAAACATTCCGGCTGGTGGCTTCGACATACGATTATCACGACGACCGCGTTGTGGATGGTATCATTCAGAAAGGCATGAGAATTATTACTTTTAATAATTTCCTGAAGCATAATGTTTTCCCGCTGGCCGAAATGATGAAGGACATTCTGGAAATAAGCTCCAGTGAAATGGGCAAGCCGGTTGAAATTGAGTTTGCTGTAAACATGGATGGACGCGGGCATCACAAGGTTTTCAATTTGCTGCAAATACGACCAATCGTTAACAACAGGGAAAACCTGACCATAATGCCGGAACAGATTGTCCGTGAAAAATGCATTGTGGTTTCTGAATCGGCGCTTGGCAACGGCGTTTACGACAATATTTGCGATGTGGTGTATGTTGTTCCGGAAAAATTCAATGCTGCCGAAACATTGCAGCTGGCGCAGGTTATAGAGCAACTCAACAAAACATTAATGGCCGAAAAACGTAATTACCTGCTGATTGGTCCGGGCCGCTGGGGATCGAGCGATCCGTGGCTCGGCATTCCGGTGAAGTGGTCGCAGATCAGCGCTGCACGTGTCATAGTGGAAGCAGGCATGAACCATTTTCACATTGAGCCCAGTCAGGGAACGCATTTCTTTCAGAATCTCACTTCATTCCGCGTGGCTTATTTTACTGTGAATGATTTCATCAAACAGGGAATATACAATACTGCATTTCTCAATGCACAGGAAGCCCTGTTCGACAATGGCGTGATCCGCCACGTTCGGTTTGATAAGCCGATGGAAATTCTGGTTGATGGCAAAAAGCATCTGGGAATTGTGTCTATGCCGGGAATGAAGGCCATTTCGGGCATTTAGCCCTCGAAGGGTTCAAAACCCTTCGAGGGCTTATGAGAACAGCCCTTTCTGAAAGATTTCTCAAAAAATTTGATGTTTTGGTTGGAAACGGTGGTTCAATTGCCGTATCTTTGTAAAAACCGATACCCATGTCAGCACCAGGATTTAAAATGATTGTCGCAGGCCCTTGCAGCGCCGAATCCGAGAAACTCTGCCTCGATGTAGCGGCTGGACTTGCACGTACGGGTTATGTCGATCTTTTTCGCGGAGGAGTATGGAAACCCCGCACGCTGCGCGGTATGTACGAAGGACCCGGCAACGATGGCCTGAAATATCTGCTGGCCGTCAGGGATCAATACAAATTGCCGGTTGTGACCGAAGCCGCTACCACAGCGCATGTCGAAGCAGTTCTGAAAGCCGGCCTTGATGCAATCTGGATTGGAGCCCGCACAGTAACCGATCCTTTCAGTGTTCAGGAACTGGCCAATGCTCTGCAGGGAAGCAATATCCGCATTCTTGTGAAAAATCCGTTGGTGCCTGATGTACGGCTATGGGCCGGTGCAGTAGATCGTTTGCTGAATAAGGGGCTGAACGTCGAAGCGCTCATTCACCGCGGTTTTGTGACGTATAATGAAAGCAAATTCCGTAATGAACCGCTTTGGGTGCTGATGGCCGAGATGCGCACCCGATTCCCGGATATTAAGGTCATAGCCGATCCGAGTCATATGGCAGGCAATTCGTTTTATGTGGCTGGTCTGGCCGCACAAGCAAAAGAAATGGAGGCAGATGGGCTCATGATCGAAGTGCATTCGGATCCGCCAAGCGCTTTGTCCGATGCCAACCAGCAGATTACTCCAGCTGAATTTATTTTTCTCATAGATAGTCTGTGCGGCAAGCAGTCCACATCTCTGCATGATGCTTCGCTCGAGGCATTGCGGCGCGAAATTGATGAAACCGATGAACGACTTTTACGCATCCTTGCACAACGCATCGATATTGTAAAACGCATGGGTATTGTGAAACGCGATGCAGGCATGACCATCATGCAGGGCGGCCGCTGGAAAAGTCTGGTGGAAGATCGTCTGAACCGGGCTGCAGCCCTTGATCTCAATGATGAATTCATCCGTGAATTATTACAGGTTATTCATGATGAATCGTTGCGGATTCAAATGGCTATAATTAATAAGGATCAGAACGAATAGGAAATGATATGAGCAGGATTGGTGCAGCTGTACGACATTTCTTTTATGCGAGGGGACCCCGGAGCGTGCATTCACCCTGGTTATATGAGATATATCATTCGTTACGCCATCCCAAAGCCCTGAAGGAATCTTCGATTACAAAGCTTGCGATTCTGCACGGGCAGTTGCGTGTTGATGACACACCATTGATTTTTGACGAGATTGGTTCACGCGAAGGCCGCATGAAATCTACAGTTTCGAAAGTCTATAAACGTACCGCCTCTTCCATCCGCGATGCGGAAATGATTGCCGAACTGGCAGCGCATGTCAATGGAAAGACCATTCTGGAAATGGGAACCGCATTTGGGACAACCTCGCTTGCCATGCATTTTGCTGCGCATAAAAGCCGCATCATTACTCTGGAAGGCGTTCCGGAAATTGCTGCCATAGCGGAGGAACATTTTCAAAAATGCGAAGCTGAAAATGTGATATTAAAAACAGGCCGGTTCTCCGAAACATTACCGCAGGTTGTTGCAGAGGAAAAAGATTTAGGGTTGGTGTTTATCGACGGCCACCACAGCCGCAAACCGACGCTTGATTATCTTGAAATGATTCTGCCTGTGCTGAGCGAAAAGGCCATTGTAGTGCTCGACGATATTTATTATTCGCGCGACATGGCAGCATGCTGGCAGGAATTGTTGCAACATCCGGCCTTTCAGGTGAAAATGGATTTTTTCCGCTTCGGATTGCTGATTAAAAACGCGAATTTGTCATCGGAGACATTCAGGTTGAGGGTGTAGGCAGAGCGCAATTGATTGATGGTTATTTAAACCAAAAAATCCATTAGCTTTGTAAAAATATTTCATCATGCCGGAAGTTATCAGGCTGGAAAACATCAGCCGCCATTATAAAGTCGGGACCGTGCTTGTGAAGGCGCTTAACAGCGTTTCGTTCAGTGTGGAGCGCGGTGAATATGTTGCGCTGATGGGTCCTTCGGGCTCCGGCAAGTCAACCCTGATGAATATTCTGGGCTGCCTTGATACGCCAACCGGCGGAACCTATATTCTGAACAATCAGGATGTGAGCCAGCTCGACGACAATCAACTGGCTGAAATCCGCAACAAGGAAATCGGTTTTGTGTTTCAGACTTTCAATTTACTTCCGCGATACACAGCGCTCGACAATGTGGCGTTGCCATTGATTTATGCAGGTATCCGCAAAGAAGCACGCCTGGAACGCGCCGAAAAATCACTCACCGATGTAGGATTGTCGGACCGCATGGAACACAGGCCTAATGAGCTTTCCGGCGGACAGCGCCAGCGTGTGGCCATTGCCCGTGCCCTGGTGAATAATCCATCCATCATTTTGGCCGATGAACCCACCGGAAACCTTGATACACGAACATCGGTGGAGATTATGGGGCTGCTGGATGAGTTGCATAAAACAGGAAATACGATTATTGTTGTCACGCACGAAGAAGACATTGCAAGATACTCGCATCGCATTGTGAGACTGCGCGACGGTCTGGTTGAAACCGACGAGAAAAATCCGAAAGTCACCAGTTATCAGGATGTACTTGAATCGCTCAAAGAACACGAATAGAACTGCAAATGACTATGGAAGGCAAAATCTACACTAAGAAAGGCGACAGCGGCACCACCTCGCTGATTGGCGGAAAGATTGTTCCGAAATCCTGCATCCGCGTTGAGTCCTACGGAATGGTGGATGAGCTGAATTCTTTCACCGGTTGTCTGTACGAAAAAGTGGAAGCCGGCGACGCCCGGAGTTTTCTTTTCGAAGTAATGAACCGCTTGTTTCTTATTGAGTCGCATCTGGCTGTTGATCCGGATGCCGGCACTGCAAAATATTTTCCCGATTTGTTGCCTTCCGACACCGAAGCTATTGAAAAGGAAATTGACCGCCTCACTGCTGCATTGCCGCCGCTGACCAATTTCATTCTGCCGGCGGGCTGCGAGAAAGCTGCCATGGCGCATGTATGCCGCACTGTGTGCCGCAGAACGGAGCGCACCATTTTGCGTTTGTGTGAAACAGAACCGGTCCATCCGGAAATTCTGAAATACATCAACCGGCTGAGCGATTATTTCTTTGTGCTGGCACGGAGTCTTGCGCATTCATGCGGCAGTGGCGATGTGGTGTGGGATGTGAAATAATTTTTTATTGACCACTGCGGGTGCGCGTCTCATGACGCGTGACTTAAACAATTTAAATTTCGTGCAATAAAAAAGAGGCCGTAGCCTCTTGTTGATCATATTTAACCAAGCCGTTTACTGAAGCTTGAATTTCACTGGCAGCGTCATACTGACGGCCACCGGTTTTCCTTTGTTTTCTGCGGGTTTCCAGTCGGGCATCATTTTCACTACGCGCACAGCTTCGGCATCGAGATCGGGCGAAACGGATTCCTGAACTTTTACATTTGTCACTTTGCCGCTGCTGCTGACTTCGAAGCTGACATATACGGTGCCCTGGATTCCTTTGGTTTTGGCAGTTTCGGGGTATTTAATGTTTTTCACCATGAATGCTGACATGGCTTCGTTGCCGCCCGGGTATTCAGGCATAACTTCGGCGGTCTCGAAAACCTCTCCGGAAGCCGTTTCGGTTGAAGTCTGATTCTGGGGATCTGCAACTTCGGTTGAAGCGGAATCCTTTCCTGATTTTTCATCGCTTCCGCTTTTCGATCCGCAGGCGGTGAACCAGAGGGCACCAACAGCAAGCATCAGTGCGGGAATTAGCCTGACGGCAGATTTTCTGAACTTTTTGGTTTGTTTCATCATAATGATTCGGGTTTTAATGAATGAAGGTCTGAGCTGACTTACAGGCAAACCGGGATAATGTCCCACAGCTGCCGAAAGAAGTATCTGCTGGTATTGAACCATGTCGGTTCCTTTATCAATGACTGCGCGATCGGCCTGAAATTCATGGATGCTGCGGAGTTCTTTCGAAAGCAGCCAGTATAGCGGATTTATCCAAAACAGAATTGAAAAGATTCCCGACAAAACCAGGTCGGCCGAATGATAAAGACGTGCATGCTGTTCCTCGTGCAGGCTTATTGCCGTGAACATCTGATTCTGTGGAATGAAGATCATGTTGAAGAATGAAAATGCCTGCTCGTTTTCAGGCAGAAAATAATACCTGAATTGTCCGGCCCGGAAACACTTGTGTTTACTTGTGTAGCGGCCAATACGAAGAAGTCCAGTGGCAAATCTGATCAGTGCTGCGCCTGAAAGGATGAAGAAAAGTGTTGTCAGAAATCCGCTTAAATTGAATCCTGAACCTGCATTATCAGTGGCGGTCGGAGAAATCGAAACGGGTTGTAATGTGATTGTCGGTAACACAGTATTTGTCTGGTCTGGCAGCAAGTTTCCGGCCAGGGGAGCCAATGCCGCAATCACCATAAACGAAACAACCCAAAGGCGTGCGATTTTAAACGGTACCCTGTTTCGCAGAATCAGAAAATAAATCAACCCGCTGAAGGCCAGCATGAGGTTCGCCTGAATGATATATAATGCGGTGTTCATGACTTCTTTTGTTTTTTGACCTCGTCGTTTATCAGCTGCTGGATTTCTTCGAGCTCAGAAATGCTCAGGTTCTTTTTTGAAGTAAAGAATGAGACAAGATTACTCAGTGAATTGTCGAAGTGGCGCTTTACCAGGTTGTTTGCGCAGTTTTCGGTGTATTGTTCACGGCTGAGTAAAGGATAATATGAATGTGTATTTCCATAGGCCTTGTGAGCGACAATCCCTTTTTTCTCCAGAATGCGGATGATGGTGGAAACGGTTGTGTAGGCCGGTTTCGGCTCCGGCATCTTTTCAATTATGTCTTTTACAAAGGCTTCGCCGAGATCCCACAGAAATTCCATAATCTGTTCTTCGGCACGGGTGAGTTCTTTTTCCATGATCAGGATGTTTAGCAGAACAAAGGTAACTAAAGAATTAGTAGATCAACTATGTGGTTAGTTAGTGGTAGTGTTTCGTCAGTTTTCGGTAAGTCTTCAGCGGTTTGGGAAAAATTTGTCAAAACATTTTAAAACCGGATGCAGAGATTTTTGTACTTTTATGCAATAAAAAATGGCAGGTAAAAACTAATTTTGACTTTTCGCCGTTACTTCACTCAAAATGCAGTACACAGCCAATATGAGAAAAATATTTGCAATTATAGTTTCGGTTTTGCTTTCGGGTATTTCCCTGGCTCAGGCACCCAAGTACTCGAATGAATTTCTTGCCATCGGTGTTGGCGGGCGGGCTTTGGGCATGTCGAATTCAGTGGTCGCTTCTGTCGGAGATGCATCGGCGGGTTACTGGAATCCGGCCGGGCTGGTCGATTGCGAAGCCCCGCGTCAGCTTTTTCTGATGCATTCGGAGTATTTTGCAGGCATAGCCAAATACGACAATATTTCGCTGGCAGCGGTCACGAGCGATTCTTCGGCGCTTGCTTTTTCGTTCATCCGCTTCGGAGTTGATGATATCCCCAATACCACAGAGCTGATCGATGCCCAGGGAAATATAGACTATGACCGGATTACGACATTCAGCGCCATTGACAATGCTTTTATCGTGAGTTATTCACGCAAACTGCCCATCAAAAACCTGCAGGTCGGAGGAAATGTAAAAATCATCCGCCGTACAGTGGGCGATTTTGGCGGCAGCTGGGGCTTTGGCATTGATGCTGGTGCCCAGTACAGAAAAGACAACTGGCGTTTCGGTGCAGTATTGCGCGACGTCACATCAACATTCAATGCCTGGTCTTTTACACTCGATGATGCAACCCGCGAAGTGTTTACGCTCACCGGAAACGAAATCCCCGAAAACAGTCTGGAGCTCACCATGCCTCGATTGCTGCTGGGTGCGGGAAGAAAATTTGAAATATCGAACAGTTTTTCCATTTATCCCGAAGCCGGCATGGACATTACGTTTGATGGGAAGAGAAATGTTCTTCTGAAAACCGGTTTTGCCAGTGCCGACCTGCATGCAGGATTTGAAGTGAATTACAAAAATGTGGCTTATCTGCGCGGAGGATTTGGCAATATTCAGCAGGAAACCAATTTTGACGGTAAAAAAGTAACCACGGTGCAGCCCAATATGGGTGTGGGAATCCGCATAAAAGACATCATGAGCATTGACTATGCGCTGACCGATCTGGGCGATGTGAGTGTTGCTCTGTATTCGCATGTATTTTCACTTGTTTTCAATATCAGGCCGAAAGGCACAGGGACCAGTATTAATCCAAGCATCTGATGAATGAATAAACATATACTGATTATTTTCCTATTATGTATTGGTTGCGGTAATACTGTGCTGGCGCAGAATTACGGCAATGAATGGATCAATTATTCGCAGCCCTATTATAAAATAAAAGTAGCGCAGGACGGCATCTACCGGATCTCATATTCAACCCTGGCTTCATCCGGAATTCCGCTTGCAACCTTCGACCCGAGACAGATTCAGATTTTCGCCAATGGCGTTGAACAATACATTTATGTGCATGGCGAAAATGATGGTTTTTTCAATTCAGGTGACTATATAGAATTCTATGGAAAGCGCAATCGTGGCGACTTTGATGCAGGTGTATATGACAACCCGGCCGATATACCAAATCCTGATTACAGTTTGTTCAACGATACGACGGTTTATTTTCTGACATGGAATGCTTCGATTACAAACCGGCGAGTAAGCATTGAAACAGACCGGAATTTTTCGGGTTACACCAGCGAGAACTACGTATGGTTCAATTCAAGAACTAATTACACATCGCGTTATTTCAATGGCAAAACGGATTTGAATGGCATTACGGATCCACGCTACACCGATAGTGAAGGATGGTTCGACTCTGGATTTGATGTTAATGCATCTACATCCTACATGCGTAGTATCCCAACTCCGTCGGTCTATTCATCAGGTCCTGCTGCTGATATTGACTTACTGTTGGTTGGCGCATCGGATTACGCAAACACCAATCCCTATCCAGATCATCATATGGTGATGAATTTTGCCGGAATTAATGTGGACACTGTCTTTGAAGGTTATGTGCCTATCAGGATTCTGAAAAGCAGACCTGCCAGTTCACTGACAACCGGAGCTACAGTATTCAGCTTTACGTTGCCCAATGATCTGGGCAGTGCTGTGGATTTTACAACATTGAGCTATATCAACATTCGTTATCCGCGACAATTGAATCTGAACTCATCGGGTTCCATGCTTTTTGAATCGAACGATGGGGCGGGAGCAAAAACGTATTTTGCATTTATCGGGCTTACAGCGCCAACAACGGATACGGTCGTTGTTCATGATTTGACGAATCATCGCCGGATTCTGACATCACGTGCAGGTGCCAGTGTAAATTTTCTGGTACCGAACAGTGGAAGTACAAAACAATTATATCTTGCTTCGGAAAGCAATGTGTTGTCTGTTGCATCCCTTAAACCGGTTAACAGCAGCGGCACTTCGGGATACTTTATTAATTATGGTGATGCAGCGTATTCCGGCACCGATTACCTGATTGTAACGCATCGCTCGTTGCTAAGCAAAGCCAATGAATATGGGGCATACAGATCGACCACCGGTTATACTCCGGTTGTAGCTGATGCTGATTTATTATATGATGAATTTGCCTACGGCATTAATAAACACCCGCTTGGAATAACGAATTTTACTCGTTTTGCGCGTACTTATTTTACCGACACCATTCATGGATTGTTCCTTATTGGAAAAGGATACCGCGCAGGCGACACCCAGTACAATTACCGGAAAAGCGCCACATATAATGGCTTGACGCTTGTGCCTTCATTCGGTAATCCGCCTTCGGATAACCTTTTTACTTCTCAGCTTGAAGACAATAACTATGCTCCGGCAATTCCGACCGGCCGGCTCGCAGCCCGCAATTCCACTGCTGTTGGATGGTATCTCGAAAAAATGCAGGATTTTGAAACGGAGCAGAATCAACCCTACAATCCCGCCGATCCCTTTGCCAATCAATGGATGAAGCGGGTGTTGCATTTTGCCGGTGGTTCCGATTACGGTCAGATGCTGACATTGCTGAATTATCTGAACCATTACCGCGACATGCTTCAGGCGCCTTATTTCGGAGCCGATGTCAAGACATTTTCAAAGTCATCAACTGTTCCGATTCAACAAAATCAAAGCGACAGCCTGAAAGATCTGATCAATGATGGTGTGGCCATTCTGAATTTCTTCGGTCATGCCGCCGGAATCGGCTTTGACATCAGTATTGATAATCCGCAGGATTACAGCAATTACAAACGGTATCCGTTTCTGATTGCCAATTCATGTTTTGCCGGTGATCTTTATCAACCGACCAACAGCTCAGCTGAAGAATTTGTGTTGATTGAAAACAAAGGCACCATCGGATATCTGGGCTCAATAACAAAATCACTCATGACTTCGCTTGACAGCTACAGCTCTGAGCTGATAAGAAGAATTTCGAAGCAGGACTACAATAAGCCCATCGGTTACATAATAATGGAAACGGTGAAAACGCTTCAGAGTTATACGACATCGTCCTATATCCGTGATGTATGTCTTGAAATGACTTTGCACGGAGATCCAGTATTGCGAATTGGCGGGCAACCACAACCAGATCTGATGCTGACAACGGGGAGTATTTATTTCAACCCATCCAATGTCACAAGTGATCTCGATTCCTTCACCGTAAATGTGATTGCACATAATGTCGGAATGGCTGTATCAGATTCTGTCATTCTTGAGCTGACAAGAATTTTTCCTGACAATACCACAGAAGTATTTTCCAAAATGATCAGATGTCCGGCCTTCTCCGACACGATTCCATTTACGCTTCCGGTGAGCCCGCTGAATGGTGTTGGTTTGAATTCCTTCTCGGCTATGGTCGATGCTTTTGACGCACTGTCGGAAGCAAATGAAACAAACAATTCAACAAATACAACACTGTTCATAATTTCGAACGATGTTAATCCTGTGTATCCATACGAGTTTGAAGTATTGCCCGATACTTTTGTGACGCTGGTTGCCAGCACTGGTTATGCCATGGCGTCAACAGGAACTTACATATTTCAGATTGATACGACTGATTCTTTCGACAGTCCTTTTCTGGTTCAGAGCAATCCGATAACGCAAAGCGGAGGCATAATCGAATGGACGTTGCCGTTCAGCATGCTGTCAATGCCAGACTCCACGGTATATTTCTGGCGTGTGGGTTCGACCAGCAACAACAACTGGCGTGAAAGTTCATTTCAATATATCGCTGGAAAACGTGGATGGGGGCAGGCGCATTTCTTTCAGTTCAAGAAAGATAACTTCAATTATGTTTCGTATAACAAGCCATCCAGAAAACTTGAATTCATAAACACCATCGTCAATATTCAGGCGCAGACAGGTTATTATCCGTATATTCTTTGGTCAGAAGAATGGTATAAAATCAATAACATACTTAAAGGGCAATGGTCGTGCACCAATTACAATGGTGACGGGATGAAGTTTGCGATTTTCGATACACTCAGTATTTCTCCCATGGCCAATACTGATCCCGATCTGAACGGGCTCGGACCTTTTGATGCACTGAACTGCCGTTCATATGTATATTATGATTTTGACTTTTTCACATATGGAGAGCCCTGGTACTCGCGGATGTACAACATGATTGACAGTGTGCCTGATGGGTATTACGTGCTTGGCTTCAGCCACCGGAATCACAATGCGCAGAACTGGCCCGATTCGCTGTACGAAGCTTTTGAAAGCATTGGATCCAATGTAATCAGGACACTTCCGAACAATTCACCTTACATAATATTCGGACGCAAGGGTTATCTGAACATGGCCGATGAACGTGTTGGCGCGGGTATTACCAGCATTATTTCCGGTTCATGGGATGTTACAACAAACTGGAATGAAGGGTATATTGAATCAACCACCATTGGCCCTGCTGCAGAGTGGGGAAGCCTGCACTGGCGGGTGAAGAGTTTCGAGCCCGGCCTCTGGACTGATACTGTGCGTCTGTCAGTTATTGGAATCAAACAGGATGGTACCGAAGACGTTGTAATTCCTGACCTTCCGCCCGTTCCGGATTCGCTTGATATTCTGAATCTGAGTTCCCGCATCGATGCTTCGGTTTATCCTTATCTGCGGCTGCATATGAATATGAGTGATGACAGTTTGCGCACTTCGGCGCAGCTTGAGCGCTGGCAAGTTTTGTTTGAGCCAGTGCCCGAAACGGCCATTGACCCGGTTTCGTATTTCACTTTTTACGATGATACTTTACAGGAAGGTGAAATGGTGAAATTGGCCATTGCCACGAGCAATGTTGGACAGATTGACTTTCCCGACAGTCTTTCCGTGGCCTACTGGCTCATTGACAATGACCGGAACATTCATGAAATTGCGTGGAAGAAACTTAGATTACACCCTGTTGGAGATATTCTTGTTGACTCCATTTCATTCTCAACCAAAGGATTTGCCGGCAGCAACAGTCTTTGGGTAGAGTTCAATCCTGTTGATTCCACCACCGGGTATTACGACCAACTGGAACAATATCATTTCAACAACATTGCTGAGATTAAATTTATAGTTGACAAGGATCTCATCAACCCCATGCTGGATGTGACTTTTGATGGTGTCCATATTCTTGACGGAGATATTGTGAGTGCACAGCCACTGATTGATATAATGCTGAAAGACGAAAATAAATTCCTGCTGCTGGATGATACTTCCGCCTTCAGGATTTATCTGCTGAGGCCAGGCGCCACTGATCTGGAGAGGGTTTTCTTCACTAAACACGGACAGGAAAACATGCGGTTCTATCCACCTTCAACGACATCGAACAACACGGCCCGCATTGAGTTCCCGGCTGGTGCATTCCCCGACGGGGTTTACAAATTGGTGGTGCAGGCGCGCGACAAGAGCGGCAATGAGAGCGGAAGCATTGACTATTCCATCAACTTCGAAGTCATCAACAAACCCGCCATCACCGATGTTTTGAACTGGCCCAATCCGTTCAGCACCAAAACGCATTTTGTTTTTACACTCACAGGATCGGTAGTTCCGGAATATTTCAAAATTCAGGTAATGACAGTAACCGGAAAAGTGGTCAGGGAAATTGACAAGTCGGAGCTCGGACCGATTCATATTGGCCGCAACATCACTGAATATGCCTGGGATGGCCACGATGAATTCGGCGATCAGTTGGCAAACGGGGTTTACCTGTACAGAGTCATTGTAAAACTCGACGGGCAGCAGATGGAGAAAATCGAAACTCCGGCAGGTCAATATTTCACCAAGGAGTTTGGGAAGATGATGCTCATCCGCTAGGCGCAACGCTTTGCTAGTTGAAAGTTCATCAGGTTCATAAAGTTGAACGGTGACTTAAGGGCCGACTGAGCTGTAACGATTGTTACGTGTAACGAACGCACAAACTAAAACAATAGAATAAGCATACATTATATTATAACCAATAAGGCCAACGCTGCAATTAATTCACTCTCAAAAAAATATTTTCCTTAAAGTGTTGGTTAATTGAAATAAACTATCTACCTTTGCAGTCCCAAAAAAATTGGGGTAACTAAACTGTAAATAAATCGTTATTGTATGCCGACAATACAACAATTGGTTCGTAAAGGCCGCAAGGAACTTAAGTATAAGAGCAAGAGTCCTGCGTTAGCATCCTGCCCGCAGCGTCGTGGCGTATGTACCCGTGTGTATACCACCACTCCAAAGAAGCCGAATTCGGCTATGCGTAAAGTGGCCAGGGTTCGTTTAACCAATCAGTTCGAAGTAACCGCCTATATTCCGGGCGAAGGACACAATCTGCAGGAACATAGCATCGTGCTGGTTCGTGGTGGCAGGGTGAAAGACCTTCCGGGTGTTCGTTATCACATCGTTCGTGGTGCACTTGATACTGCTGGTGTCGAAGGACGTCTGCAGCGCCGCTCGAAATACGGAGCCAAAAGACCGAAGAAAAAAGCATAATTGAATAATATCGGTTCGATATGAGAAAATCAAAACCAAAAAAGAGAATCATTCTCCCGGATCCAAAATTTGGCGACCAGCTGGTGACCAAATTTGTAAACAATCTGATGTATAGCGGAAAGAAAAACGCTTCATATCAGATTTTTTACGATGCCATTGATCAGATTGCTGATAAATCAAAGGAGAATGGACTCGAAGTGTTTAAAAAAGCACTTGAAAACGTAACCCCTTCTGTCGAGGTTCGCAGCCGTCGTATTGGTGGTGCCACCTTCCAGATTCCTTCCGAAATCCGTCCGGAGCGTAAAAGCAGCATCGGTATGAAAAACCTGATCGCTTTTGCACGTAAACGCCACGAAAAATCAATGGCCTCAAAACTGGCTGCTGAAGTTCTCGCTGCTTACAAAGAAGAAGGTTCGGCTTACAAACGTAAAGAAGATATTCACAGAATGGCTGAAGCCAATAAGGCTTTCTCGCACTTCAGATTCTAACCTTTTTCATGACAGACCTGAATCAGATACGGAATATAGGCATTATGGCTCACATCGACGCTGGTAAAACAACGACGACTGAGCGTATTCTGTATTATTCAGGAATCAATTATGAAATCGGTGAAGTGGATGACGGCGCGGCCACCATGGACTGGATGATTCAGGAGCAGGAACGCGGCATCACGATAACATCGGCTGCCACGACTGTTTATTGGGTCACCAATAATGAAAAGTATCAGGTCAATGTGATCGATACCCCGGGCCATGTCGATTTTACAGTAGAAGTCGAGCGTTCGCTTCGCGTACTTGATGGTGCCATTGCCGTTTTCTGTGCTGTGGGCGCCGTTCAGCCGCAGAGCGAAACCGTCTGGAAACAGGCCAACCACTATCATGTACCGCGCATTTGCTACGTGAATAAAATGGATCGTCAGGGTGCCGATTTCCTGAGAGTGGTTACTCAGATCCGTGAAAAACTCAGGGCAAACCCGATTGTAGTTCAACTGCCCATTGGTGTTGAAGACTCATTCACCGGAGTGGTTGATCTGATCGAGAACAAAGCATTCATCTGGGATGATGAGAGTCTGGGAAAGGATTTTTCAGAAATTGCAATCCCGGCCGACATGCTGGAAATGGTGGAGGAATACAGACTCAAACTGATAGAAGGTGCCGCCGAGGAAGATCCGGAATTGCTTGAAAGGTATATGGAGAATCCGGCGTCAATCTCGGCAGATGACATCAGAAAACAACTCCGTAAAGCCACGCTTGAGAGCAGGGCTTTTCCTGTTTTTTGCGGATCCTCATTCAAAAACAAAGGTGTTCAGACCCTTCTTGATGGTGTAATCCATTATCTTCCGTCTCCTGTAGAAATGGAAGAAATTGAAGGGATCAATCCAAAGACCGAAGAAAAAGAATCGAGAAGCAATTCTGTAGATGCTCCTTTCTGTGCACTGGTTTTCAAAATTGCCAACGATCCTTATGTCGGACGTCTGGCATTTACCAGGGTTTATTCCGGTTCCCTGCAATCAGGTGTGATGGCGTACAACAGCAGCACTGAGCAGAAAGAACGCGTTTCGCGTCTGATCCGGATGCACTCCAACAAACAGAACCCCATTGATTCCGTTGAAGCAGGTGACATTTGCGCCATCATCGGTCTCAGAAATATTCATACCGGCGACACACTGTGCGACGAAAAACATCCAATCATTCTTGAATCAATGGATTTCCCGGAACCGGTTGTCAGCATCGCCATTGAACCAAAGACGCAGAACGATCTCGATAAATTAAATGTTTCGCTCCAGAAAATTGCTGAAGAAGATCCGACTTTCACCATCCGTCAGGATGATGAAACCGGACAAACAATCATCAGCGGGATGGGCGAGTTGCACCTTGATATTATCGTTGATCGTTTGAAACGTGAATCAAAAGTTGAATGCACCCTTGGAAAACCGCAGGTTGCCTATCGCGAAGCTGTCGGTGGCACAATAACACATCGCGAAACTTACCGCAAGCAGGCAAGTGGCCGTGGCCGCTTTGCTGAAATTGAAATTGTGGTTTCGCCTGCACCCATCGATCAGAAAGGACTGCAATTTGTCAACAGCACCAAAGCAAGTGTGTTGTCGAAAGAATTTGTAGCCGCCGTTGAAAAAGGCATTAAAGCAGCCATGGGCACAGGTGTGATGGCGGGATATCCTGTCTATTGCGCCAAAGTTGAACTGGTTGATGCCGTCATGTCGTCTGAAAGCGATGCGTTGTCTTTTGAAATCTGCGGAACCATTGCTTTTAAGGAAGCAACCCGCAAAATCAGATGCAACCTTCTTGAGCCGATCATGAAGCTTGAAGTTGATACACCGGAAGAGTATGTCGGAGATGTGACCGGTGACATCAACCGCCGCAGAGGTGAGATAACAGGAATTGAAGCCCAGGTTTATTCAACCGCCGTGAAAGCCATCATTCCTCTTGGAGAAACTTTCGGATACATTACCTCTTTGCGCAGTCTTACTTCAGGACGCGCAAACATGAGCATGGAATTTTCGCACTACAGCATAACACCCAACGAGCTGGCGCAGGATATCATTTTCAAAATGAAAGGTATTCGCGTCACCTTATAATTAAGATGTCAAACTGAAAAATCATATACAGTGAGCCAGAAAATCAGAATTAAACTCAAATCGTACGATCACTATCTCGTGGACAAATCAGCCGAGAAGATTGTGAAGATTGTGAAGGCAACGAATGCCGTTGTTAACGGACCTATTCCCCTTCCGACAGACAAGAAATTTTTCACAGTAAACCGCTCGACGTTCGTGAACAAGAAAGCCCGCGAACAGTTCCAGCTTTTTACCTACAAAAGACTGATCGACATCTATTACAATCAGCAGTCGAAAACCATTGACGAGCTGATGAAACTCGAATTGCCGCGCGGAGTGGAAATCGAGATCAAAGTGTAACTACTAAAACAAAATAAATAACATGTCAGGTTTAATTGGAAAAAAAATCGGAATGACCAGCTTTCACGAGGCCTCTGGGAAGATAGTCCCATGCACAGTTATTGAAGCGGGTCCTTGTGTCGTGACTCAGGTCAAGACCAAGCAGACTGACGGTTACGATGCCATCCAGCTTGCTTTTGATGAAAGAAAAGAGAAAAACACTTCGAATGCCATGATGGGCCATTTTAAAAAGGCCGGCACAACCCCGAAGAAATTCGTGATGGAATTCACTCGTTTTGAGGAAGGTCATCAGAAAAGTCTGGGTGATGTGCTTCAGGCCGATGTATTTGTTGAAGGCGAATACATTGATGTTGTTGGTTTTTCGAAAGGAAAAGGATTTCAGGGCGTTGTGAAACGTCATGGATTCAAGGGTGTCAATCAGCAGACACACGGTCAGCACAACCGTGGCCGTGCACCCGGATCAATCGGAGCATCATCTTATCCAAGCCGCGTATTTAAAGGTATGCGCATGGCCGGTCAGGATGGCAACAGCAGGGTTAAACAAATTAACCTTCAGATAGTGAAAATAATTCCGGAAAAGAATCTTGTTCTTATTAAAGGTTCGGTTCCCGGTGCGAACGGCTCATATGTAATTCTGGAAAGATGGAAGTAAAAGTATATAACACCAACGGAAAAGAAAGCAGCAAGACTGCTGTTCTTAAGGATGAGATCTTCGCGATCCAGCCAAACGACCATGCTATTTACCTTGATGTTAAGAGAATCCAGGCCGACAAACGGCAGGGAACAGCTGACAGTACGGAGCGCAGCACGCTGAGTGGAAGTACCCGTAAGCTTTTCCGTCAGAAAGGTACGGGCGGTGCCCGCCGTGGCGACATCAAATCACCGCTGCTTCATGGTGGAGCACGCGTATTTGGTCCGCACCCACGCGACTATAATTTTAAGGTAAACAAGAAAGTTCAGCAACTTGCCCGCAAGAGCGCTTTGACCTATAAAGCCATCGATGGTGCCATCCGCGTGATCGAGAACTTTGATTTCGAGGCTCCAAAGACAAGCCAGATGCTTGAAATTCTGAAAAATTTCGAAACTTCAGAAAAAAAATCTTTGATAGTGTTGGATGAATCAAAGAAAAACGTATATTTGTCCTCCCGAAATTTGAAGAAGGTCAAGGTCATAAACGCCTCAAAATTAAACACATACGATATCTTGAATGCTGAGATCGTATTGATTTCCGAAGCAAGTTTGCCTCAACTGGACACAATTTTTCTTGGAGAAGCTGAATAATGACGTCAGGAATGACACTAAAAAATTGAAAAAATGGACGTATTAATAAGACCATTGGTAACAGAAAAGATGACAGCTAAGAATACTGAGCTGAATCAGTTTGGTTTTATCGTTGCAAAGCGTGCCAACAAGATTCAGATAAAGGAAGCTGTTGAATCTTTGTATAGTGTTAAAGTTCTTGAGGTCAATACAATGGTGTATGCCGGTAAACGTAAATTCCGCGGAACCCGCAGAGGATATGTTCATGGACGCACCAACGCATTCAAGAAAGCTATTGTGACTTTAAAAGAAGGAGAAAAAATTGACTTTTACAGTAACGTATAAAACAAAACAGACTGCATGGGACTGAAGAAATTTAAACCGACAACTCCCGGTCAACGTTTTAAACTGGTGAGTTCGTTCGAGGAAGTAACGGCAGCGGCTCCGGAAAAAAGCCTGGTAGTTCCCAATAAAAAGACCGGTGGAAGAAACAACACCGGAAAGAGAACGATGCGCTACATCGGTGGTGGACACAAAAAGATGTATCGTTTGATCGATTTCAAAAGGGAAAAAGAAGGCATCCCGGCAACCGTTAAAACCATAGAATACGATCCGAATCGTAGTGCACGTATCGCTTTGCTGTTTTACAAAGACGGCGAAAAGCGTTATATCATCGCTCCACAGGGTTTGAAAGTAGGACAGGAAATTCTTTCCGGTAAAGGCGTAGCTCCTGAAATCGGAAACACTTTATATTTAAGTGAAATTCCTTTCGGAACAGTAATTCACAACATTGAGCTCAACCCCGGACAGGGTGGCAAGCTTGCACGCAGCGCAGGTTCATATGCTCAGCTTCTTTCACGTGACGGCAAATATGCTGTTGTGAAGATGCCGAGTGGTGAAACCCGCCTGATTCTGCAATCATGCCGCGCAACCGTTGGAACTGTTTCGAATACTGAACATAACCTCGAAGTTAGCGGAAAAGCAGGTCGCAGCCGTTGGCAGGGCCGCCGTCCGCGTAACCGTGGTGTGGCCATGAACCCTGTCGATCACCCGATGGGTGGAGGTGAAGGCCGTCAGTCCGGAGGTCATCCTCGTTCGCGCAAAGGTATTCCTGCAAAGGGATACAAGACACGCAGAAAGAAGGCTTCTGACAATTTAATCATTGAACGTCGTAAAAAATAACAGGGATACACTATGAGTCGCTCATTGAAAAAAGGTCCTTACGTGCACCACAAACTCGAGAAACGAGTTATCGAAGCACAGAAATCCAGTAAAAAGGTGACCATCAACACCTGGTCACGCGCATCAGTAATCACACCTGATTTTGTAGGCGCAACCATTGGAGTTCACAACGGAAACAAATTCATTCCCGTGTATGTTACCGAAAACATGGTGGGTCACAAGCTTGGGGAATTTTCTCCAACCCGCATTTTCCGTGGTCATGCCGGTCAAAACAAGAAATAATCATTAAAAGGTAATTGTCATGGGAGCAAGAAAACGGATAAGTGCCGACAAGCGTAAGGAAGCCCGTAAAGAGCAGTACACTGCAAAGCTGACGGGTTGCCCCATCACTCCGCGCAAAATGCGCCCGGTGGCCAATCTGGTCAGGGGTAAAAACGCCGATATCGCACTGGCTATTTTGAAGACATCGTCAAATTCGTCGTCAGACTATTTGTATAAACTGCTTACATCAGCCATCAATAACTGGCAGCAGAAAACTGAGAATAAAATCAGAATGGAAGAAGCCGGTCTGTATGTAAAGAACATCAATGTAGATGGTGGTCGCATGCTTAAACGCATTCAGCCTGCTCCTCAGGGCCGGGCTCACCGCATCAAAAAGCGTTCGAACCATGTTACCATTGAGCTTGGTAGCAGAGCAGAAGAAGTAACTAATGTTGAAACACAAGAATAAAGAGCAGAATGGGACAAAAAACTAATCCTATAGGCAACAGACTTGGTATTACCCGCGGATGGGACTCCATCTGGTACGGTGGTAAAACTTTCGGAGAAAAGCTTGTCGAAGACGATAAGGTTCGTAAGTATCTCAACGTACGTCTGGCTAAAGCCAATGTTTCAAAAATATTCATTGAGCGCAGTGTTAAGCTTGTGACTGTTACCATTCATACTGCAAAACCTGGTTTCATCATCGGTCAGAAAGGTAAGGATGTTGATGAGCTCCGCGAAGAGTTGAAGAAAATCACTCAGAAGGAAGTTCAGATCAATATTTCTGAGATCAAACGCCCCGAAGTGGAAGCCGTTCTGGTTGCAAACAACATTGCACGTCAGATCGAAGGCCGCATGTCGCACCGTAAAGCCATCAAAACCGCTGTCGCAGCAACCATGCGTATGGGTGCCGAAGGCATGAAGGTGACCATTTCCGGTCGTATCGGAGGAGCTGAAATGAGCCGTACTGAGCATTACAAGGAAGGTCGTACTCCGCTGCATACCCTGCGCGCTGATATCGACTATGCCCGCTCCGAAGCTCACACCACTTATGGCCGTCTTGGTATCAAAGTGTGGATCTGCAAAGGTGAAATGTTTGGCAAACCTGATTTCTACGGAATCGAAGCACCGAAAACCGACAAGAACAAACGTCGCGGTGACAGACCTGATCGTGGAAGCGACCGTGGTGGCCAGCGTCCTGGTGGATTCAACAAACCGAGAGGTAAAAAGAATAACTCTAATCAATAATACGGAAGAGTCATGTTACAGCCAAAGAAAACTAAATTCAGAAGAGTCCAGAAGGACAAAATGAAAGGCAATGCCAAACGTGGTCATCAGCTTGCATTTGGTTCATTCGGACTTAAAACCATGGAAGAAGCATGGATTACGGGACGTCAGATTGAAGCTGCCCGTCAGGCTCTTACCCGTTATATGAAACGTGAAGGACAGATCTGGATCCGCATATTCCCTGACAAACCTGTTACCAAGAAGCCTGCTGAAGTGCGTATGGGTAAAGGTAAGGGAGCTCCCGAATATTTCGTTGCCCCGATTACTCCCGGCCGCATCATGTTCGAAGCCGAAGGTGTATCACTCGAAGTGGCAAAGGAAGCATTGCGTCTTGCAGCTCAGAAACTGCCGGTGAAAACCAAATTTGTTGTACGCCGTGATTATAGCGAAGCATAGTTCATAAAACAGAAATGCCATGAAGACAGAAGTAATCAAAGAAATGACCACGGATGAACTGAAAGAGCGCCTGACCGAAGAGAAAAAGCAGGTTGCCAAACTTCAGATGAACCATGCAGTGAACCCGCTGGATAACCCTGGCGTGATCGGACAAACAAAGAAAACCATCGCACGTATCCAAACGGAACTGCGTAAACGTGAATTGGAAATCAAGTAATTTTTCAGCATAATGGAAAGAAACTTACGTAAAGAGCGAATCGGTGTAGTGACCAGCAACAAGATGGATAAGTCTGCTGTTGTATTGGTTGAACGTCGTCTCATGCACCCCAAGTATGGTAAGTTCATTAAAAAGACTACCAAATTTGTGGCTCATGATGAGAAGAACGAATGCACAATCGGGGACAAGGTCCGCATAATGGAAACCCGCCCTCTGAGCAAAACAAAACGCTGGAGACTTGTTGAAATAATTGAAAAGGCTAAATAACCATGATACAGCAGGAATCAAGACTCAATGTAGCTGACAACAGCGGTGCCAAAGAAGTTCTTTGCATCCGTGTCCTGGGCGGTACCAAACGTCGGTATGCTTCTGTGGGAGACAAAATCATCGTTTCGGTGAAAGATGCCATCCCTTCAGGAAACATCAAAAAAGGTACTGTATCCAAAGCAGTTGTTGTTCGCACCAAAAAAGAAATACGCCGTCCCGACGGTTCATATATCCGCTTTGACGATAATGCAGTTGTGCTGCTTACCGCAACGGATGAATTGCGCGGAACCCGTATTTTCGGCCCCGTGCCCCGCGAACTGCGCGACAAACAGTATATGAAAATTGTTTCACTTGCCCCTGAGGTATTATAATTCGCAGCGCTATGAAAGTGAAAATTAAAATTAAAAAAGGCGACACTGTGAAGGTGATTTCCGGTAATGATCGCGGCACAGAAGGCCGTGTTCTGGAAGTTTTCCCGGATTCAAACACTGCCATAGTGGAAGGTGTCAAGGTTGTTTCAAAGCACAGCCGCCCGTCAGCAAAAAACTCCAAAGGCGGTATTGTTAAAAAGGAAGCTCCCATCAACATCTCTAATCTGATGCTGGTTGACAAATCAGGAAAGGTTACCCGCGTGGGTCGTCAGGTGAAAGAAGATGGTACAATCGTAAGATATTCCAAAAAATCAAAGGAGGAAATTAAGTAATGGCTTACATTCCGCGATTAAGAGAAAAATACGACAAGGAAATTGTTCCCGCTCTCATGCAGGAATTCCAGTTCAAGACAGTCATGCAGGTGCCAAAGCTCCTCAAGATTTCTGTCAACCAGGGTGTTGGCGGTGCTGTTACCGACAAGAAACTCATTGATTTTGCAGTGGACGAAATGACCAATATCACCGGTCAGAAAGCTGTTCAGACCAAATCGAGAAAAGACATTTCAAACTTCAAGGTGCGTAAAGGCATGCCGGTTGGCGTTCGCGTTACCCTCCGTGGAAATAACATGTATGAATTCCTCGATCGTTTGATTTCGGTTTCAATTCCCCGCGTCCGCGATTTCAGAGGAATCAGCGACAAGGGTTTCGACGGCCGTGGCAATTTCACTTTCGGAGTGACTGAACAGATCATTTTCCCGGAAATCAACATTGACAAGATCAACAAGATTACCGGAATGGACATCACTTTTGTGACTTCAGCCGCAAACGATAAAGAAGCTCATGCATTGTTAAAATCATTCGGTATACCCTTCAAAAAACACTAAGGTATGGCAAAAGAATCGATGAAAGCCCGCGAAGTGAAGCGGCTGCAAATGGTTGAAAAATACGCTGCAAAGAAAGAAGCTTTGAAAGCCGCCGGTGATTTCACTGCTCTGCAGAAACTTCCCAAAAACGCTTCGAAAATCAGACTGCACAACCGTTGCAAGCTGACCGGACGTCCAAAGGGATATATGCGCATGTTCGGAATTTCGCGCATCAACTTCAGGCAAATGGCACTGAACGGAGAAATTCCCGGAGTTAAAAAAGCAAGTTGGTAAAATATAAAACGATATAGAATGGTAACGGATTCCATTGCAGATTTTCTGACCCGCGTAAGAAACGCCATCAAAGCCAACCACCGCATTGTGGAGGTTCCTTCCAACAAAATGCTGGTTGAACTGGCCAAGTTGTTACACGAGAACGGTTATATCCTCAATTACAAAGTTGAGGAAAGTACTATGCCAAAAACCCTCAAGGTGGCCCTCAAGTACAACCCTATTAACAAACTGTCGGCTATCACCGAGATCAAACGCGTGAGCCGCCCCGGTTTGCGTAAGTACTCTCCGTGTGATGAACTCCCGAAAGTGATGAACGGACTTGGCATTGCCATCGTCAGCACTTCGAAGGGACTCATGACTGACAAGCAGGCCCGCAAAGAAAATGTTGGCGGCGAAGTCATTTGTTTTGTGTCATAATTAATAACAGGAGGAATTCCAAATGTCAAGGATCGGAAAAAAACAGATTGATATACCCTCAGGCGTTCAGGTGAGCGTTGCTGCCGACAATACCGTTACCGTAAAAGGGCCCAAAGGAGAACTTAAACAGCAGGTAGCCCCTGAAGTTAAGATAAGCGTTGAGGGCTCGGTACTTCATCTGAATCGTTCAAACGACGAGCAACAGGTGAGATCGTTCCACGGCTTGTATCGTTCACTGCTTGCCAACATGGTAAAAGGCGTATCCGAAGGATTCACCACAACCATGGAGCTTGTCGGTGTTGGTTACAAATGCCAGGCAAACGGACAAATGCTTGATCTCAGTCTTGGTCATTCACACAACATCTTGTTTGAATTACCCAAAGAAGTTCAGATTGAGACCATCACGGAAAAAGGTAAAAACCCAACCATTATTCTGAAGTCGCACGACAAGCAGCTGATTGGTCAGGTTGCAGCCAAAATCCGTTCGTTCCGCAAACCTGAGCCGTACAAAGGAAAAGGTGTCAGATTTCAAAATGAAGTTTTACGTCGTAAGGCTGGTAAGGCTGCTGCGGCTAAATAATAAAAGAGGCAACTATGGCTATCAAGAGCAGAAAAGAGTTCAGCAGAAAACGCATCAAGATGCGTATCCGCAAAGTGGTTTCGGGAACCGTCGAATGTCCGCGTTTGTCAGTTTACCGCAGCTGCAAGGAAATTTATGCCCAGATTATCGATGACAAATCGGGCAAAACACTGGCATCCGCATCATCACGCGTGAAAGGCGTTGCCGAACAGAAAGTCACAAAGACCGATAAGGCTAAACTGGTTGGTAAACTTGTAGCAGAGCGCGCTCTCGAAGCAGGAATTCAGGCAGTTGTTTTCGACCGCAACGGTTATCAGTATCACGGTAGAGTAAAAGCTTTGGCTGATGCAGCCAGAGAAGGTGGATTAAAATTCTGAGTAATATGGCTAACATCAGTATAAACAGAGTAAAATCGAGCGACGTTGAATTCAAGGATCGTCTCGTAAGCATTCAAAGGGTTACCAAAGTGACCAAGGGCGGTCGCACCTTCAGTTTCTCAGCCATTGTGGTTGTCGGAAACGAAGACGGTGTTGTAGGATATGGCCTTGGCAAAGCAAAGGAAGTAACCTCAGCCATCTCAAAAGGAATTGAACATGCCAAGAAAAATCTGGTCCGTGTTCCCATCCTCAAAGGAACTTTGCCTCACCAGCAGGAGGGAAAATTCGGCGGAGCTACAGTATTCCTCAAACCGGCAGCACCTGGTACCGGAGTCATCGCCGGTGGTGCTATGCGTGCCGTGCTTGAAAGTGTTGGCGTGAAAAACGTGCTTGCTAAATCCAAAGGCTCATCAAACCCGCACAATGTGGTGAAAGCTACTGTCGATGCTCTGATGAATCTTAAAGATCCCCGCATGATTGCCCAGCTCAGAGGTATTTCAATTGATAAAGTGTTTAACGGTTAATCCGGAAAAATATGAAAAAAGTTCGCATTACATTAATTCAGAGTCTGATTGACCGTCCCGCTATTCAGCGCAAAAATATTCAGGCGCTTGGTCTTGGCAAAGTGCATTCGAGCGTTGAACAAGTGGCTACCCCACAGATTCTGGGTATGATCAGGAAAGTAAATCACCTGGTGAAAGTTGAAGAAATCTGACCTTAAAAAAACTGACAACAATGGATTTAAGTAATTTAAAACCGGCAGCCGGAGCAACAAAAAGAGAAAAACGCATCGCAAGAGGCCAGGGATCAGGTCATGGTGGAACTTCCACCCGTGGTCATAAAGGTGCCCAGTCACGCAGTGGTTACAGCCGCAAGATCGGATTCGAAGGCGGTCAGATGCCTCTGCAACGTCGTGTTCCGAAATTCGGTTTCAAAAATATCAACCGCGTTGAATACCGTGCTCTCAATATCGACATGCTGCAGGAACTGGCACAGGAAAATAAACTGCAGGAAATCACACCGGAAGTGCTCCGCGCTCATGGTCTGATTTCGAAAAACGATATCGTGAAAATCCTCGGCAGGGGAAAACTCACCATGAAACTCGATGTGAAAGCCCATGCTTTCTCAACTGCTGCCGTTAAGGCAATTGAAGAACAAGGTGGTCAAGCAATCAAAATCTAAGTTTAATGAGTCGTCTCGTCAATACCTTCAAGAATATCAACAAAATTGAGGATCTGAAAAAGAGAATCCTCTACACGTTGCTGATCATATTGATTTATCGCTTCGGATCCTACGTGGTTTTGCCTGGTATTGATCCCAACGCTCTGGGTGCTCTTCAGAATCAGGGACAGGATGGTCTGCTCGGACTTATCAACATGTTCTCCGGCGGTGCTTTCTCCAATGCTTCTGTTTTTGCGCTTGGAATTATGCCTTATATTTCTGCTTCAATCGTAGTGCAGCTTCTTGGGATGGCAATCCCTTATTTCCAGAGACTGCAGCGCGAAGGTGAAAGCGGAAGAAAGAAAATGAATCAGATTACCCGTTACCTGACTGTTATTATTACAGCAGCTCAGGCTCAGGGTTATATCGCAAACCTCGCATCTCAGATACCTGCCGGTGGCATTTATCCTTTCGATGCGACGATATCCCAGGTTCCATTCCTTTTCCGTTTGTCCGCAACCATAATTCTGACAGCCGGAACGCTGTTTGTAATGTGGCTCGGAGAACGCATTACGGATAAAGGTCTCGGAAACGGTATTTCACTCATTATTATGATTGGTATCATTGCCCGTCTGCCTTTTGCTCTGATTGCTGAATTTGCATCACGCATGGAAGTTGCCGGCGGTGGACTGATGGTTTTCATTATTGAGCTCGTTATTTTGGTTCTCGTTGTTGT
>CAZJOL010000003.1:0-38159 GCA_964547605.1 uncultured Bacteroidaceae bacterium
AAGAAAGACTTCTCCGCGATATTTCAGATAATCTCCGGCAAATGATTTCAGATCATAGCCATAACAAGTCTTTCCTTCCAGCGGAGGTTTTTCCGACATGCCCTGAATGGGCTTTGGAACAAATGAAAACGAGGTATCCTTAATCAGCGGATGTCCGATTATTTCAAACGCTCTCATGGTTCCTCGGCCAACACTGATAATGGTGCCTTCGAATAATCCGAGTGATGGATACAAATATACCGACTCCATTGAAACAAGGTTGGGAGAAGGTTTTACAGGAAGCTGATAAAGTTTTTTATGATTCCATTTCAGACAGGGAATAATCGTCAAATCGCAATGCAGGCTGTCTTTAAGCCAGTACTCTCCATTGATCATGAGTGCCAGTTCACCGATGGTGAGACCGTGTACAATCGGAACCGGGTGCATGCCGACAAAACTCCGGTAGCCGGAATCCAGCACCGGGCCATCAATATAGTGACCATTGGGATTGGGACGATCGAGAATGATCATCGGAATGTTATTCTCGGCGCATGCCTCCATGGTGTAGTGCATGGTGGAAATGTAAGTGTAGAAGCGCGCTCCGACATCCTGAATGTCGAAAACAACGATGTCAGTGTTTTCAAGTTCTTTTTTTGAGGGCTTGAACGAATTCCCGAAAAGGGAAATCACATTGATTCCGGTAAGACTATCCTTGTAGCTGTGCACGTGTGCGCCGTCGGCCAGGTCGCCTCTGAAGCCGTGTTCAGGAGCAAAAATGGTTGTAATGTTTATTCCAAGTGACAAAAGGGAATCTACTTCGTGGCGTTTATTAATCAACGAAGTATTGTTGACCACCATGGCAACCCGCTTGTCTTTGAGGAAATGCAGGTAAACGTCTGTGCGCTCAGCTCCGTTGATTACTGTTGAATCGGTCACTGTTTCAAACGTCCTGTCGGCCGGCTGGGCAAACAAAAAGACATACTGGAAAAGCGCGAACAGGAATATGCTGAATCTCATCATAGGAGAACGAAATTAAAAAAAAAGAATGAATAAGGAAAAATTTTCAACATCGTGTTGGAGCAATGATATAAATTCTATTTTTGTAATGGGGGAGCTGAATAATTTTCGGCTTATAATTATAATACAACCTATATGAAAGTATACAAAGTAAAAATTACTGAGTCTCTGTCAAGAGTTGTGGAGATTGAAGCTCAATCATCGGAGGACGCTGTTTCAAAAGTAAATGGTTTGTATAAAAATGCTGTTATCACACTTGATGAATCTGACTATACGGAATTGCAAATCACTGAGGTAAGCGATGCTGAGCTGATCGGAAAATTGTCGGGCAAAAACGTGAAATCGCTGAACTGAGCCGTGTGTCATCATTTTCATGATGACTGTTTTCCTTGATTTTTATTACATTTGCACAAACTGAACCGCTTGAATCATTCAGGTTTTATTGCCCGTCGACTGACGGCCGGAAGATCCAAAAGCGTTACCGGACCCGTAATCCGTGTATCGGTGTTCAGCATTGCGCTCAGTATTTCAGTTATGCTGATTGCTTTTGCGATTGTACGCGGGTTTCAGCACGAGGTGCGTGAAAAAATCATTGGCTTTGGTGCGCATATCCAGATCCGGCCTTTCGACACAAATGAATCACTTGAACAATCTCCTGTTCAAACCGGACGCGAAGATATTGATGCATTGCAATCGGTTAATGGGGTCAAAACCGTTTTTCCTTTTGTTGAAAAAGGAGGTCTGATCAAGACTGACAGCAACCTTCACGGCATTGTGATGAAAGGCGTGAATGCTGATTTTGATTTTTCTTTTCTGCAGAAAAACATGGTTGAAGGTCGCTTACCGGACTTTTCAGATTCACTTTCAAATGACGTGGTGATATCTCAGAAAGTGGCTTCAATGCTTGGGTTGCATACAGGCAGCCCACTGCGGGTGTATTTTATAATTCAGGACGAGGTTCAGCCGCGTGGAAGAAAATTCAATGTATGCGGAATCTTCAATACCGGAATGGCGGAATTCGATAAGATCTACTCTGTATGCGACATGCGTCACCTTCAGAAACTCAACGGCTGGGGCGACTCGCTGGTGAGCGGGTATGAAATTCTGCTCAATGATTTCGACGATCTTCCGCAGGTGATGACCGATGTGAATAATACCATTTATTACGATCTCGATTCTTCGGATATTATTACGCGGCAGGCGCAGTTCTTCGACTGGCTCGCATTGCTTGACTCAAACGTTTTCATTATTCTGGTTCTGATGACCGTTGTCGCCATTATCAATATTATTTCGATCATTCTGATTCTGATTCTTGAAAGAATACCATTCATTGGTTTGTTCAAAGCACTTGGAGCCGGAAACCGGATGATCCGGGATGTGTTTGTAAAAATTTCCGTGCGGCTTCTGCTGCGGGGGATTATCCTTGGAAATGCATTTGGTCTGGGACTGATTCTGCTGCAGTATTTCACGCAGATTTTTCCGCTCAATCAGGAGATGTATTATCTCGGACATATTCCGGTTCTGATTCAGGCCGATTATATTCTTGCGGTTAACATTGGTGTGTTTGCAATTTCATTGCTTGCAGTCATGCTGCCCGCACTCATCATCCGCCGCATCAATCCTTCTGCAGCATTGCAACACAAATAACGGTTGAAGTTCATGCATCTTTTTGTAACCATTCCTGCTATAAATGAAAAGGAGTTTATTCCCGGAGTCCTTGCGGATCTGGCGAAGCAGGAGTACAATAATTTTACTTTGCTGGTTTGTGTGAATCAGCCCGATGCCTGGTGGAACGCTGTGTCGAAGCTGGATGTATGCAACAATAATATTGCAACGCTGCATTATGTAAAATCATTTTGTGAGTTACACAATATTCATCTGATTCTTCAGGATAAGTGTACGCGCGGAAACGGATGGAAAGGCAAAGAGGGAGGCGTTGGCTGGGCCCGCAAAACACTGATGGATGCCGTAGAAGCAATGGCCGGTGATGATGATGTGATTGTTTCACTCGATGCTGACACGCGCGTCGAAACAAATTATCTGGCGGAAATTGCAAAACAATTCAATGTTTTTCAAAAGGCTTCTGCCATGGCTTTGCCCTATTTTCACCGGCTTCAGGGCGATGACGATCACAAAAAGTCGATGCTGCGTTATGAGATTTATCTGCGTTGTTATGCAATAAATCTGCTTCGCATAGGTCATCCGTTTGCGTATACTCCTATCGGTAGTGCAATGGCAGCGCGCGTTTCGGCGTATCGTAAAATACGCGGACTCACGGCAACATCATCTGGTGAAGACTTTTATTTCATGATGAAACTTCGCAAAACCGGCATCATCATTCCGTTTTGCGATACGCGTGTTTATCCCTCGTCGAGAAAATCGCACCGTGTGATTTTTGGTACCGGCCCGACTGTCGCTCTGGGAGCGCCGGGGCAGGTGGAGCGATATCCGATATATCATCCGTCATTGTTCAATCAGATTGAAGATGCCTGCCGTGCCTTCGGTGAAATATTCATTACGGCAAGTCCTCTGGCTGTTGATCGTGCGCTGAAAGTATTTCCTGATCTCGAACATGAAAAGCTCCTGAAAAATCATCCGCAGCTGATCCGCTTTATTCATGCATGTTACATGAAGGCCGATGCGTTTGCCATTTACAAATATGTGCGTTCAAATCAACCGACTGGTGTGAGCGATATGGAGAGTGTTTCAGCGTTGTTGAAAGCACTTCAGCTGCCATTGGATTGTCTGTCCTTCAATGAGGTTTCTGATACTGTTCACATTTCGACTCCGCTCAATGTGACAGAATGCCGGGATCAGGATGACAATTCTGGCCATTTGCATTATAGTGAATTACATAATCTGCGCGTTGAACAATTGAAATCCCTTCGCACGCTTCTGATGGAGACTGAGGAAAAAATGCTGAAGAAAAAATATAATGATTACTTTGCATTGCATAATGACTTAAAACACCCTATATGGAAATTCATGAGCTGATGGTAATTCTCGGTCCTACTGCAACGGGCAAAACCGCGCTGGCAGTGAAGGCTGCAAGAACGATGAATGCCGAAATCGTCAGTGCCGACAGCAGGCAGATTTACCGCGGCCTTGACATCGGAACCGGAAAAGATTTGTCGGAGTACAGCGAGGGCGGCGAGCCGGTTCCCTACCATTTGATTGACTTTCTGAATCCGGGAGACTCATACAATACTTTTCAGTTTAAAGCCGATGCAACAGAAGTGATAAGAGAAATCGGAAGCCGCGGCAAATTGCCGTTGGTTTGCGGAGGAACCGGTTTGTACATTGAGTCTTTGTTGCTCGATTATCATTTCAGCGCAGCGACACGTCAGGAAGATTTCCGGCGTGAAGCGGAGCATATGGAGAATAGTGTGCTTGCGCGACAGATCGAAGTTTTGGGCGGAACTCTTTCAAATGAAGATAAAGCCAATCGTCATCGCCTGATACGAAAGCTTGAAGTGATGCTGTTTTCGGAAGAAAAAAAAGAAATGCGTGAGTCATTGAAAATTGAAAAGCTGCATGTATTTGGCATTGAATTACCCCGCGAAATAATTCGCAAACGCATTACAGACCGATTGATTATTCGTCTGGAGCATGGCATGATTGAAGAAGTAAAGTCTCTGCTTGATGCCGGCGTATCCCCGAAATGGCTCGATGCTCTAGGCCTTGAATACCGCTTCATAAGCCGTTATCTGAAAAAGCAAATGACCTATCAGGAAATGTTTTCTCAACTGGAGACGGCCATACATCAGTTTGCAAAACGACAGAGCACGTGGTTTCGCCGCATGGAAAAACGAGGTGTCAGAATCAACTGGATCGATGGTCTGGCCGATGATTCGGAAAAGATGGAATTCATTCTGGAGACAGTGGATTTTAAATCCCTCGGCTAGTTTCGAAATGCCCGATATTAGTGGTCAGTAGCCAATAGTCAGTAATCAGTGAAACTTATCACTTATCACTCATAACTCATAACAGGCCACTGACTACTGAAAAAACCCTTCCTGCCACAGAGCAGCCATATCCATTGTAATGGCAACGCTGTAATGAAGAAAAACGCCGAGCGCAATGCTGCGGCTTTTCAGACTCATCATGCCGAGTGCAAGTCCGGCGAAAATGGCTGCAAATGTCTCTCCCATGGGCTTCCCGAAATGAATCATGCAATAAGGGACGGTCATGATTATTATTGAATATACTCCTACATATTTTTTCAGACCGTGCACTAAGAATCCACGAAAGAAAAATTCAAGTGCAAAAAACTGACAGAAATAAATCATTTGCCAGATCCAGAAATTCGGCCAGAGTGATTCTCCGGTAGCCGGCGTGTAGAAAGGATACCGGGCCTGAAAGCTGTGGGTTGTACTTGCAAAATATACAAGCGGGAACATGATGCCCAGCATGATCAGATAAATCCAGGAATCTTTGAGAAACGTTCCCCATTGCAACCCATAATCACGCAGCCGTTCACGAAATCCAAATTTAATGACCAGCACCGGCACAATGAAATAACAGATAAAGATGATCGCAACCCAGTATGCGAGATTGTACAACTGATAATTCGGCGAATGTTCGAGATATTTTTCCAGAAATGACGCAAATCCGTTCAATCCAAACCAGCGTGAAGTCTGCTGCAGCAGATAATGTCCGGGACTTTTACCGATGTATTCAATTACAATCAGCGAACAGCAGGCAACAAACAAAATAACAAAGGGCCGCAGGCTTGCCTTGCTTCCATTTTCGCGCTTTGTCTGGATGTTGGCGATGGTTGTTTGTATGACACTGAAAAATTTTCTCACATCAGTTTTCTAAGTGAAGTGCAAAATTACAATTTATAACAAGCACCCTTTATTCGCACAGGGAAGCGATTATCCAATTTCTTTGATTCTTTAACACGAACGACTTTGAAATAGGATATAAAAAGCTTAAATTCATAGATAAATTAATTCGCTTAAAAATTACGCTTATGAAAACAATTATACTGCTTATTGCTGTTTTGCTTGTTTCCCCGGTTTATTCGCAGAGTAACCGTGGCTATTTTTCAGGCACCCATGTGAAGCACCGTTATGAAAAGGAATTCAATCTGTCGGGCTTTACCGGAATGTTTCTCGAAGGTCCGAAAAACAACATTGAGAAAACAATGAGGGAGTGCGGGTTAGGTGACACCTACAGGGACCCTGAGACAGATTTATATTTTCCGCATCCCAATTCCACTTATCACTTGATTTACGACGCAGAAGCATCGTATTATTTTTCGGGCAACAGCGGTGTTTCATTGAATTATGGCCTTTTCGACAATGTCCGGGTGGAGGGATATGATGATATCGGAAGCGGAAATTCAATTTCTCTGAGGAATAAATTATCTTCGATTTCGGCATGCTATGTCTTTCACACAAGCGATAACATCAACAGCATTTTTGTTGGCCCTGCGCTTTTGTTTCATGAAATCACCTTTTTGAAATCCACGTCAACACTCATGAAGATGGGCTTTTTCATCGGGTACACACAGCGGATTACACGATGGGATCGTTTTTTCATTGCAGTCAAAGTGAATTACCGGTGGTCGCCGAAAACACTGATCGGACCTTTTATTGAATCGAATGATGGAATAAATGGTTTGCCGAATGCTGAAACATTTACCTCCGAATTTCCACAGACAAAAGTGAATACCGGATGCTTCAATCTCGGGATAGCAGTCGGGGTCAGAATCTAATAATGCTCACCCGGAATTTGCAGCAAAACAGATTTGATGAAATCAACTCTGAATAAACACTTCGAGAATCTCAGCACCGTTTTTGGCCGATATCAGCAGATCATCTGCAATGGCAGGAACCAGGATGCATTCTCCTTTACGCAGTGTTTCTTCTTTGCCATCCCATTCATAAACAGCATCACCTTCCACGCAAAGCAAAATAACAAACGAATCGAGGGAGATGTATTCGCGACGTACTTTCTGTGCGGCCTTCAGCGTTATGCGATTGGTGACAAACTCAGCACAGTTTACCAAAGTGTCAATGGTGTTTCCCAACCGAACCGGTTCCGTTTTTCCGGTGGAGATATCGTCGTAATTCAGCGCACTGAGCCCGTTTCCGATATGCAGCTCGCGTGGATTGCCTTCATTATCGGTGCGTCCCCAGTCATATAGTCTGTATGTAAAGTCGCTTGTCTGCTGGATTTCAGCCAGTGTGAGTCCGGGTCCGACGGCATGAATTTTTCCGGCCGGAGTGAAATACACATCTTTGGGTGCAGGATTCACCATGTTTAATTTCTGAGACAGGGTGCCGTTTTCAATGGCTTTTTGAACCTGCGCGGAATCAGTTTTTGTTTTGAATCCATTGATCAAACCCGCATCATCAGTGGCATTGAGAATATACCACATTTCTGTTTTTCCGAAAGGCACCCGATGATGTTTCATGGCCAGATCATTGTCCGGATGCACCTGCACCGAAAGCCATTCAGTAGTATCGAGCAACTTGACGAGAATGGGGAATGTCTCACCATATTCATTGAAAACCGGCTCTCCGACCAGATCTTCCATATATACTTCAACCAGTTCGTTCAGCTCATTGCCTTCGAGAAAGCCGTTGGAAACAACGCTTTGCTTTCCTTCGACACCCGACAAAAGCCAGGCTTCGCCGCATTTTTCAGCAGGTGCGTTTTTGAGAGAATCAATTTTTGAAAGATTATTTCCACCCCAGGGCTTTGTGTAAAACTGAGGTATAAATTTGAGCGGATACAATTCGTTCATAAATGAAAAAATTTATTACGGAACCCAGAGACAAGATTCCATGCTGATTTCCGAAGTTGTAAAAATCAGAAAATATTCGGAAAAACAATGCCGAGTTTGTTCAGCGTTTTTTCGAGAAATGCTTTTGCATTGGCAGTATCGCCTTCTTCGGGTGCCCATTCTGCAAAAATCTTATCATCCTTTGGATCATAAGGACCATCCTTCACTTCGAGCGCAACAGAACTGACCTTGAGTGCAATCACCGTGTGATACACCGCTGGATCAATCTCAACGGCAAAATTTCCGGTACTCTGACTCAGGGTAAAAGAATCAGTTACGTTTCCGGCATCGTCGAATTCCAGCATCAGAAACTCGCCGCGAACCACTGCGAAAAGCTCGCGTTTATGCGGCATTTCGTGTTTGTGCGGACGAATATAGGTGCCAGGTTCCATAGCATTCAGGAAACGCTGCATCACATCGTCTTCGGTCTTGTGAATATTCAGGTTCATGCGTCTGCGGTCCGAAGCCTTGGCTTTTTGCGACAGATTATTGATGGTGGTCGTATCTACTTTGTACATAATTTTATTTTTGAACGGATAAAGGTACAAAAAAAAATTGAAATTATGTACAGAATAGCTAAATTTGTATCATTGAGCCTGGAATGATGGATGATATTGAATTTCGATTACTGAAGCGCATTGCCGGTGGTGAGAGCCAGACGCTGGACTTTAAGTTTGCCGTGAACGACAGCCGCAAGATTGCACGGAGCATGTCGGCTTTTGCCAATACCGATGGAGGATCTTTGCTTATTGGCGTAAAGGACAATGGCAAACTGGCCGGAATCCGCAGCGAAGAAGAGATTTACATGGCCGAGGCCGCAGCTACCATGCACTGTCAGCCGGAAGTTTATTTCAACAGCATTCTATATCAGATTCAGGACAAGGAAATCCTTGAAATTATTATTCCGGAAATAGACAATGTTCTCACTTTGGCTCCGGATGAAAACGGGAATCACGTTGCCTATCTCCGCTACCGTGATGCAAATTATGTTGCCGGGCAAATCTATGAGCGGGTCTGGGCAAAGCGTAACCAGAAACACAGCACCCATCTGCGTATGGATGAATACCACAAGGCTATGCTGGAGCTGATGGAACGAAAAGGCTTCGTCTCACTCGACCAGGTCATGCAGGATCTCGGACTGAAAAGAGGCTTTGCGGCTTCTGTCATCGAACGGCTCATTCTGCTTGATGCTGTTGATTTTAAACTTACCGAAAACGGAATGCACTATTGTCTGAAAGAGATTAAATGACCTTGTTCTTGTTCTTGACCTCGTCCTTGACCTTGACCTCGACCTCATCCTTGACCTCGACCTCATTTGCGGGTGCTGCGCGCGTTTTATTATCCCCGGGGCTTTGCCCACTGGCTATTATCTGCAGCGCTTTCAGCGCTTGTTGAACTTCGTAGCTTTTTTTATGCCTTTGGCACCTCATGCCTTAACCTTAACCTCAACCTTAACCTTGACCTCACTGACTACTCTAAATATGCTTTTCACCGGTCACAGACCTCAACTCACCGTTTACGATTAACTGATAACTGCTAATTTTGTACTTTTGCATCATGCTTACAACAATTCTTCTGGTCATATTAGGATTGTACCTTTTCTCCCAAATCATGGTGCGATGGGTCATGCCATGGTTGCTGCACCGCTACATCACCCGCATGCAGGAACGCATGAATCCGGATGGCGCCCAGAAAAAAACACACCGTGACGGAACCGAAGTCCACATACCACGAAAGCAGAAATCGAAATCAAGCCGTACCTACAGCAACGCCGAGTATGTAGATTTCGAAGACGTGGACGACGTAAAATAGACAATACGTTTATTGAAAAACAGCTTGTATTACTAATACATGTAAATATGTATTACAAATACAAATAAGTATGTATTAAAAAAACATAAAAACGTGTATTAGAAAAACAAAATATGTATCTTTGCAAAAATGTATTACGATGTTATCACTGGCAGTGCTTCAATCCGTTATTGACGAAAACAATGCAACACAGGTGAAATCCAATACAATTGAGCGTGATGCTGAAATACAGCGGCCAAGCAGATTCGTAACGGTTATCACTGGAGTACGGCGTTGTGGAAAAAGCTTTTTACTCAGGCAGTCTATGTTGTCGGTAAAAAGGAAAATCTTTTTGAATTTTGAAGACATAAGACTGGATGGCTTTGTGTTTTCAGACTTCAATAAAGTCGAAAAAATCGCCTTGGATGAGGGAATAAAATATCTTGTTTTTGACGAAATTCAAAGTATTGAGGGTTGGGAAAAATATGTTCGCTCGGCCCATGATAAAGGGTTTCATATTTATATTACAGGATCCAACGCATCTATGTTGAGTCGGGAATTGGGAACAAGACTCACCGGGCGTCATGTTCAAAAAGAATTGTTCCCGTTTAATTATAGTGAATTTCTTTCGCTTAGAAAAAAGAAGGGCAGTCCTTCAACGCTCAGGGAATATTTGTTCAATGGAGGTTTTCCGGAGTATTTGCTTGAAGCGAACAGTGAGTTCCTGCGAACTTTGCTGCGTGATATTGTGGTGAGGGATACCGCTGTCCGGCGTGGAATCCGTAATGAGCACACCCTGCTGCAGCTTGCGTTGTATCTGATGAGCAACGTAGGTAAAGAAATCAGCTACAACAATCTGTCAAACACCCTTGAAATCAAGTCAGTCCGGACTACTATCGATTACTGCAACTATCTCAATGAAAGTTATCTTTTCGATTTTGTTCCTTTGTTTTCTTTTTCCGCGCGAAAGCAAATGGCAAATCCGAAAAAAGCCTATTCGGTCGATACCGGCATGGCTCGTGCCAGCAGTCTCTCATTTAGTGAGGATGCCGGTCGGATGCTTGAAAATGCCGTTTACATCAAATTGCGACGTTCAGGAAACAATATTTTTTATTTCCGCGATTCGAGGTCGGAATGCGATTTTATAGTTAAGGAAAACGAAAGAGTTGTGGCAGCCATCCAGGTTTGTTCGGAACTGAATGATGACAATCTGAAAAGAGAAATCACCGGTCTGAAAACTGCGATGGAAATCACAAAAGCAAAAAAGGGCTATATCGTTTCCTTTGATCAGGAAGATGAGTTTGATGGCATCAGGGTTATTCCTGCCTGGAAGTGGCTACAGACGAAAATGGAAATTTAATTTCATACATTTTGTATGACACAAAATGTATGACACATTTTGTGTTATGAAAAAAATTGTCTTCCGGAAAAATTTACATAATGGCTCTAAGCCAGATTTCACGCCTGAATCAACCCCACAAACTTTTCATACACCAGCCGCTTCACCTGTTCCATATCCTGTGGCGCGCCGAGTTCTTTCTCCATCGAGGTCACATCTTTATCGGTGAAGCCGCATGGATTGATGTGCTTGAAATACGACAGGTCTGAATTAATGTTAAGGGCAAATCCATGCATGGTCACAAAGCGGCTCACGCGAACACCGATGGCACATATTTTCCGGGCTTTGCCTGGGGTGAGAGAATCAATCCACACACCGGTGGCACCATCGAGACGTTCTGTTTTGATGCCGTATTCAGCCATGGCAAGAATGATTGCTTCTTCCATTAAATAAATGTAGCGTCGTACGGAAAGGTTTAGCTTGTCGAGATCAATGATAGGGTAGCCCACCATTTGTCCTGGGCCGTGATAGGTTATATCGCCGCCGCGGTTGGTGTGAATGAACTGCGCGTTTTTTGCCTGAAGCTGAATGTAGTTGAGCAACAGATTCTGCTCGTCGCCGCTTTTGCCCAGGGTGTATACATGCGGATGCTCAACGGCGAGAAACCAGCCTGCAAAAGGGTTTGATGAATAATCCGGATTTTTCCGCATTTCAATCAGTTCGTCCATGCGGGCTTGCTGAAAGTCCCATGCTGCCTGATATTCCATGTGGCCGATGTCGGTGTAATCGATTTGCATAAAACAAAAAAAGCTGCATGTGCAACTTCGTTGAGCCACTAATGGGACTCGAACCCACGACCTGCTCATTACGAATGAGCTGCTCTACCAACTGAGCTAAAGTGGCGAGAAAAAGTCGGGATGACTGGACTCGAACCAGCGGCCTCTTCGTCCCGAACGAAGCACGCTACCAACTGCGCTACATCCCGATGGGGGTGCAAAGGTACAACTTTTTTTGAATAATGAACACCGAATAATGAACATGGAAGTAAGAAGTTAATTGAAAGGAGTTTATACTTTTTCGTTACAATTGTTACACGTTACAAACGTTGCAAAGAGTTTTCAGTCTGGCGCGGCGGATCAGTAATCAGCCATCAGCTCTGAGCAGGAGCTGGGTGTTTTATGTGGCGATGATGCGATACGACGATGATGCGAATTAGATATGTGAAAATGAGCGGCTCACGTGAAACGTGACAGGTTTGCCGATGTGGAAATGTGAAAGCACGAGATTTTTTCGCATAATCGCATTAACGCCAAACGCAGTGATAGAACGAAACCAAGCCATGCTCTATGCCCCCTTGCGCTATGCGTTGTGAATCGTGCCGCCTGCCCAGGGTTTATCCCGACGAAGGCGGGACCGCAAGCCGCATGTATTTCAAAAGCTAACAAAGGGCGGTTAACAATCTGGCGCAAACGATATTTGTTAATTCAATAAGTTTTCATACTTTTATCCGGATTTTCTGTATGGAAAAAGTTGAACTCGAAATCAGCGGCATCAGTTACAGCTACTCTCAGAGTGGTGCCTACACGCTTATACTGTCCGAATCGGGCGGCAGGCGAAAGCTGCCTATTATTATCGGGCAGTTCGAAGCTCAGAGCATTGCCATTGAAATGGAGAAGATGAAACCAACACGCCCGCTTACGCACGATCTGTTCCGTAGTCTGGCGCTGTCGTTCAACATCAAGCTCAACGAGGTTTTCATCCATAAATTTGAAGAAGGGGTTTTTCACAGTATGCTGGTCTTTGAGAAAGACAACCAGATTCACACACTCGATTCACGCACGAGCGATGCCGTTGCACTGGCAATCCGCTTCAATTGCCCGATTTATACCAGTGAGGAAATCCTGAACGAAGTGGGTGTCATTTTCGATGAACAGGCTCCGGATTCAATTGAAGAGGAATCAGAGGAAAAGGAGACCCCCGCAAGTTCTGCATCAGGCCTTGCTTCTCTATCGCTCGATGAGCTCGAATCCATGCTGGCTGAAGCCGTCGAGAATGAGGATTATGAGCTTGCATCGCAGATCCGTGATGAAATAAACCGTAGAAAATAATCACAAAATATTTTGACTATGAATTTGAAGGTGAAACTTTCGGTCATGAATTTTTTCCAGTTTTTCGTTTGGGGCGCATGGATGATGACTCTGGCGAAATATGCTTTTGGCGTAAAACATTGGGATGGGGGAGAATTCGGAATAATATTTTCCACAATGGGGTTTGCATCATTGATCACACCAGCATTGTTTGGGATAATTGCAGATAAATGGGTTAAATCAAACATCTTATTCGGCACCCTTCATTTCCTTTTTGCCGTGGTTTTGTGTTTTTTACCATTGGTAGATAATGCCTGGACATTTTTTTTTATGTTGTTACTTGCAATGTGCTTTTATATGCCGACTATTGCATTAAACAATTCTATTGGATTTGAACTTCTTGTAAGAGAGGGAAAGAACCCCCAACGCGATTTTCCCGCTATTCGCGTTTGGGGAACCATTGGATTCATTGCTGCTATGTGGATTACGAATTTCGTATTTATTGCAATTCCTGACATTTATACAATTAAATATTTTGCTGGGTATAGTTTTCTTATAGGTGCCTTTGGTGCAGTATTACTCTCAGTGTTTACGTTTATTGCTATCCCTGAAATCAAACCAGAGAATAAGCTTAAGGATTCAAAAAAGCTTGTCGACAGGCTCGGGTTACAGGCCTTTGCTTTGTTTAAAGACTACAAAATGGCTTTGTTCTTTATTTTTAGTATTTTGTTGGGCGCCGCTCTGCAATTGACTAATGCTTACGGAGACGAATTTATAGGAAGTGTCGATCACTGGTTCACAAAAGAATACAGTACAATTATTTTGTCAGTTTCTCAGATATCAGAGACTTTGTTTATTCTTTCGATTCCTTTTTTCATGCGCCGATTTGGCATTAAAAAGGTTATGCTATTCAGTATGCTGGCGTGGACATTAAGATTTGGTTTGTTTGGTGTTGCAGGGCCATCAACACTTGGTATAGTGGCAATATTTGCGTCATGTATTATTTATGGAATGGCTTTCGATTTTTTCAATATTTCAGGTGCTTTATTTGTTGAGAATACGACTAGTGAAAAAATCCGAAATTCGGCACAAGGCGTCTTTATGATGATGACAAATGGTGTTGGTGCTGTTGCAGGAAATATTACCGCAGGCTATCTAATAAAATTCTATTATACTGATTCTTCCGGAGTGCGCGACTGGGCTGGAATCTGGATGCTCTTCGCTTCTTATGCTTTGGTTGTAGCAATTTTGTTTGCAGTTTTGTTTCGATATAAACACAACCCTTCTGATACAAAACTTAAACATTTTGCTCATTAATGTAATTATTGAAAGTCAATCATGAAGACACATAAAACACGACAGCAAATTCAAATGACAATTTCCGTCGTGTTTTTTATGATATTTTCTTTTATCATTTCAATGATTTCTCAAGGTCAGACGGGCACCAGGTTTTCAGGTGTTGCTTCTTATTATGGGGTTCCTTTTCATGGTCGTGCTACTGCCAGCGGAGAAATATTTTCAATGGATTCGATGACCGCTGCGCATAAACAACTGGCGTTCGGAACACTGGTCAGAGTGACCAACCGCAGCAATGGAAAATCATGTGTGGTGAAAATCAATGACCGCGGCCCTTTCATTGCCGGCCGCATGATTGATCTGAGTAAAGCTGCCGCTGACACACTTGATTTTATTGCACAGGGACTTGTTACCGTTGATTGTGAAATCATAGGTGTGGCATCAATCAACAGGCCATTGCTGGCTTCAACAGCAGTTAAAAATGATAAAGCTAAAACAGATAAAGAAGCTGTCAAAGAAGTCAAATTGCAAGATAGCACTGCTACGAAAACGGCAGCAGCGAATACAACCAGATATGTTCCGCGTGAAGCTGTGAAATTTGTGGCGTCAAGCCCGGATTCAACAACATTCTATTCGGTTCAGCTGGGTAGCTTCGGGATGCAGCAAAACGCAGAAGCGTTGTTGAAAAAAGTGGAAGGAAAATATCCTGATGCGCGTATGATGCAGGCCGAAGTGTATGGAAAAATCTGGTTCCGTGTGCTTTGCGGCAAATACCCGACCATTGATGAAGCTACAAAATTGAAAAACTCGTTAATCAAAACGTACCCGCAGAGTTTTTTGGTTAAATTTGAACACGCGGAACAAAACACAGAAACAACGGAGTAATGAAACAATACCATGATTTGATGCGGCATGTGCTTGAAAACGGCGTGAAGAAAACAGATCGCACGGGAACCGGCACTGTGAGCGTGTTTGGATATCAGATGCGGTTTAATCTTCAGGATGGATTTCCATTATTGACGACAAAAAAACTGCACACAAAAAGTATATTGCACGAACTGTTGTGGTTCCTGAAAGGAGAAACCAACATTCAGTATCTGAAAGAAAACGGCGTGTCGATCTGGGATGAATGGGCCGACGAAAACGGAAATCTCGGACCGGTGTACGGCTCGCAATGGCGCAGCTGGAAAGGCAGCGAAGGACAGACCATCGATCAGATTTCGGAGTTGATTGATCAGATTAAAAAGACTCCCGATTCACGCAGATTGATTGTGAGCGCATGGAATGTGGCCGATGTTCCGAATATGAAATTACCCCCTTGCCATTTGCTTTTTCAGTTTTATGTGGCAAACGGCAAACTCTCATGTCAGCTCTATCAGCGCAGTGCAGACATTTTTCTTGGTGTCCCGTTTAACATTGCATCGTATGCATTTCTGGTGCACATGGTGGCTCAGGCGACTGATTTGCAGGTGGGCGATTTTGTACATACCTTCGGCGATGCGCATCTGTATCTGAATCATATCGAGCAGGCAAAACTGCAGCTAAGCCGCGATTGCAGGCCGCTTCCGAAACTTGAAATCAATCCGGAAGTAAAAAACATTTTTGATTTCAAATACGAAGATTTTTCCATTACCGGCTACGACCCGCATCCACACATCAAAGCGGTGGTAGCTGTTTAAATTTTTTGTATGGCAAGAGTTATTTCCACCCTCAGCATGATAGTCGCCGCTGACTCGAAAAACGGCATTGGCATTAAAAATACGCTACCCTGGCATTTGTCCGACGATCTGAAAAGATTCAAGGAAATTACCACAGGGCACACGGTAATAATGGGTCGCAACACCTGGTTTTCGCTCCCGAAGCGGCCTTTGCCCAACCGGCGAAATGTGGTGCTCACTCCCGATCCGCTTGGAGAGCCGGGTGCAGATGAAGTGAGAACTATGGATGAAGTTTTTGAACTTTGTAAGAAAGACACTGAAAATTTTGTTATCGGAGGAGCAAGCATGTATGAGCAGTTGCTGCCTCACACGTCAAAGTTGTATCTCACCTGCGTGGATGGTGAATATGACACTGACACTTTTTTCCCGGAGCTTAATGAAAAAGAATGGGAACTTGTTGAAGAATCAGATATAATGGCTGATTCGAAAAGCGGCATACAATATCAGTATCTGATTTTTATCCGGATATAAAGTTGTGCGAAGTTTTTAAACTTCGCACAACTTATGATGGTCTAAAACATAAAATCAATCATGAAACAAAGCTTCTTTTTTCTGCTTGCGCTCGCATTGAGTGCACTGACTATTTTGTCATCGTGTAAGAAAGATGATGATGACAACAAGAACGATTATCAGTCAGCCGTTGACAACGTTACTGCTGAAACCATGTTCAGCGATGTGTTCAAGCAGGCTACCGATGGAATGATTGCTGCGCAGGATTCTGCCGAAGGCAGTAAGAATTGCATGGAATCGATGGCTACATGCGCAACACTGACCATCACTCCGTTTGACCTGACAACATTTCCCAAAACAGTTACGGTTGATTTCGGAACAACCAATTGCCTTGGCTCTGATGGCCGCTACAGGCGCGGAGTTGTGACAATGTCAACAACCGGCTGGTATCGCGATAGCACAACAATTATTACTGTAACGCCACAGAATTATTATGTAAACGATAACCTGGTGCAGGGAACAAAAACAATTACCAACATGGGGCACAACCTGGCGGGAAATCTGGTGTATGCTCTTTTTATTGATGGAACAGTTACAAATACAAATGGCACCATTGAATGGACATCAACCAGACAGCATGAATGGATTGAAGGCGAATCCACAGTTTTTTATCCATGGGACGATGTTTATCTGATCACCGGAACAGCAGAAGGAGTGAATATCAATAATGAAGAATTTAATGTCGTTGTTAATACAGCATTACGCGTTCAGGTTGGCTGCCGCTGGATTACAGCCGGATCGCTGACTCTCACCAGCGGAGACTTCACCATGCTTGTCAACTACGGTGACGGCGCCTGCGATGCCGCAGCCACTGTAACAATCAACGGGGCCGTATATAATATTTCCATGTCGTAAAAACTTTTCCAACCTGAAAAAACTTTTCCACCCCCGAGAAAACTTTTCCACCCCCGAGAAAACTTTTCCACCCCCGAGAAAACTTTTCCAAAGTTTCAAACTTTGGAAAAGTTAGGGGGTGTAAAAGTTAGGGGGTGTAAAAGTTTTAAGGCGATTAAACTTCAACAGCCCTCGCTTCGAAATTTTCGGTATCGATGTAGATGATATGCGAGGATTCAACCATCATTCCGGCATCGGACAGCAGACCTGAATAATGCTGTACCTGTTCGCGGTGCTCTTTCTTTTCACGGCCGGTTTTAAAATCAATCACTTTCCATTTGTTCTGACTATCGCATGTCATGCGGTCGGGACGCCACACCATTCCATCCTTGTCGGCAATTTCCCTTTCACTCATTACATATTTCCGGCCAGGGAATGCAAAAGGAAATTTTCCGACTATGGACTGAATAAGCTGAATATATTTTTCTCTCAGGTCGTTTTCAATCCAGCCATTACTCGTGTAGCTATCAATCACCGGCAGGATATCATTCTCTTCCGAAATCCTTGAAAGCAATTCATGAATGATTTTGCCTTTCATCGCCGATTCGCGCAGTTCAGCACTATCGAAGCCAGTTCTGCTTTTGCGCAGCGAATCCAGTGGCTTGTTTGGATTGATCCGGAATGTCGTTACATCAAAACGATTGTGGTTTTTGTTTTTCGGCTTTCTTTTACCAGGGAATTCTCCAAATGTCCAGCTTGTATAATGTTCATGTGATTCTTCAGAAAAAGAAATGTTTCCGGAACGGATAAAATCGCGGAGGGCTTTTGCGGAGTCGGTCTGAAGCGGAGTTTCGGCCGGAGCTTCGGGCTCTTTCTTTTTTGATTTGCTGCTTTCTTTGACCGGCTTTTCAGGTGTCAGAAATGAAAACATAAACAATTTTTCTACAGCGCGGGTTGTTCCCACATACATCAGATTGATGGTATCCATGACGCTTTTTGTGCGTTCAAGCTGGTATTGTTCGCGCAAATCATCACCTGGTGGGTCTTTGGTGTAATTCACCACAGAGTAGGGTATGCCCCATTTTTCCTCATCAACCGGATGCCAGAAAAGATTTCTTTTGATATTTTTTGTTTCGTCAATATTGAAGTAGGGGATAATCACAATGGGGAACTGGAGCCCTTTTGAGCTGTGTATTGTCATAATGTTCACCGCATCACCTGCATCAGGGACAATCACACTGGTAGTCTGTCCTTTCTCCAGCCACCACTGCCAGAGCATGTCGGCATTATAACCGTTATTATCCTGTTGCTTCATGATGGCTTCGCGCAAAAATAAAAGGAAAAATCCTCCCGCATCTGAAATGCCCAGTGAATGAATGATAATGTCGAGCTGATCTACAGGTGGCAGAAACACAAGTGATTCAGGGTCCAACGGCTCGAATTTCTGCGTAAGATAATTCAACAACATAACGCCACGCACACCTTTTTTCTGAATAAGAAAATTACTTATTTCCGTATCGTCAGCGAAATTGATATTGGCGTATTGCTGCAGCAGGAGCCATGTCTCAGTGGCATTGAGATCATCGGTGGGGCAATGGATCAGCCGGTACATGCACATGGCCAGCAAACAGTGCGGCGAAGTCCGGAACTGAAGCGTTTCGCGGGAGATGACAGGAATCGGTTTTTCAAGACTCATCAGATAGGAACTGATTGCAACCCCGATGTTGTTTTGTCTGGAAAGTATGGCAATGTCACTCAGGTTGTATTTCAGATCGACACAGTTTCTGATCACCTGCACAATATCTTCGAGCCACTGATTTTTTTTGTCTTTCAGTTTCCCGCTGTAGATGCGGCATTCAACAAACCCAGCCGTTTCAGCGTTTGGCTTTTGTTCAATCTGATCGTAAACTCCGGCGTAAATATCGAGCTTGTTTTTGATGGGGTCACTCACTTCTTCGTCGCTCAGGGAGCGGATAAAGCGGGTTTTGATATAATCGTAAAACTTTGAATTGAAATCAACAATATTAATATCCGAACGGAAATTGAATTCCATATCCTCTTTCTGGAAAGCGCTTCGAATGATGCCTGCAGCTTCCATGGTGTCTTCGCTTCCTTCGAATATTTCAGGAAGTCCGAGCATAATTTCCACTTTCCCGTTGCGCCAGCGGTAAATGCTTTGTTTCGGATCGCCCACCACCCACGATGTATTGCCGCGGGCAAGCGACTCATGAATCAGCGGCAGCAGATTGAGCCATTGCATCAGACTGGTGTCCTGAAATTCATCTATCATAATAGTTTTGTAGCGGCTGCCTGCGCGCAGATAGATGAATGGCACCGGCTCCTTGCTAAGCACTTCGCGTATAATGCGGTTGAAATCCGACACAGGCAAAACATTTTTTTCGGACTTGTATTCTTCGCGAAACCTCCAGATCTCGCTCAGCAAGGCAACTACAGGAAATCGCTTTGCCATCATGCGGCCGTATTTATACGCGGGAATCAATTCAAGAATTTCAAGCAGTAACTCCCGAATGCGGCTCTCTGTTTCAGGTTTTGGATTGACGAGAAATTGTCCGCTGTCGAGAATTTTTATCATGGTGTTGGAAAGCACTTTTGCATTGAAGCTGATGTTCAGTGCTTTTATATAAGCATAAATCGTTGCTGAATTTCCTTTTTTTACAAAATCTTCTTCGCCTAAATTTTCTTTTGAGATGATTGAATTTATTTCTTCGAGGTTTTTCCGGATCTGCGATGCAATGTTTTTGTTTTTCGAAAGCAAGGTGTCAAATGCTTTCATCATTTTGCCAGAGCCGGCTTCCAGCGCGCTGTCCACAGTGCGAACCGAAGCTTCCTGTGTGAGGTGATGCACAAGCGGCAACAATTCATCGGCCAGTCGCAGCGGACTGTTGTCATCATCCATCTGCATGCGGATGATTTCCTTTAGCACGCGGGTGATATTGTCATCCAGATTTGCATTGTCGATGATGTTTGAAATAATCAGCTCATTCAGCTCGTCATCTCCGACCGTCACCTCGTAATTGGCCGGCAGTTCGAGCTCGCGTGCGAATGTGCGTATGATGCGCTGCATGAAACTGTCGATGGTACTGATGGCAATATCGGAATAATGATGCAGCACGTATTTCAACGCACGATCAGCCATCTGGCTTAATTCGGCCGTTGTTTTCTGCGGAAACGCTTTTTGCAAAGCCGGGAGCATCCTGCTGTTTTCAGGTTCGCGGGCAATTTCGGATAATGAACTGATCAGACGGTCCTTCATTTCTCCGGCCGCCTTATTGGTGAATGTAATGGATAAAATGCGTGAAGCTTCGGTAGGATTTGGCAGAATGAGCCGCAGCATTTCAAGTGTGATCCGTTGGGTTTTCCCTGATCCGGCCGAGGCATTTAATAGTGTAAATGATGACATGAGTTGATGGAGCGTTTTATTTGCTAATGTAGTGCTTTTTTCCCGGAGGCGATACAACTGACCATTCGCAATTTCATTCGCAGGTAATAAAAAAGTCGTCCTGAAGTTATTATTCTTAATTTTGTGGCCAATGCAAAACAAGATGTGAATCAATGGCTCAGGGAATCTCAAAATCATTCATAAAGTCTTCTTTTATTTACTCTTTCATCGGGGCACTGCCGCTTGCATCAAGCGTTTTGCTGCTGCCGTTCTATGGGAACTCGGATCTGTTGTCTACAGAGGATTTAGGTTTGCTGGCAATATATATTGCTTTGAGTGAATTGGTCAGGATTCTTTTTATTTATTCAGCTGATAATTATCTCGGAATAAACTATATCCACAATTCTGATACACCTGAGCAAAAGCGGCGGTTTATTGGCACGACTGCATTGTTTTTAATTATTTTTGGTGGCGGAATGGCGATGATTTTCTCGGCGGTCGGGGATTTTCTTTTTACTTTCATATTCCCGGGTAAGGATGTTAGTTTTTACCCGTATGGATTTCTTTCGATCCTGACCGGATTATTTGCAGGAATTTTCAGGGCCTACACAGTTCTTATCGTTTATAGGCAGAAGCCGCGCCCATATTTCTGGTCTAATATGCTGCATTTTGTTCTGGTGGTTGTTTTTTCTGTTGGCGGATTGTATCTGTTCCCAATGTCTCTCGATGGTCCGATCTGGGGGCGCTTTATATCCGCTACTGCCACATTTGTCTGGACAATGGTTTATTTTGGTCGCGAAAGTCGTTTCAAATACTCGAAAAGCGTTTTATCAGACTTGATAAAATACTGTTCCCCTTTGTTTGTATTCTATCTACTTTCATGGATTATTGCCAATATTGACCGCTATTTTATCCTGGGCATTCTGAGCGAGAAAGATGTTGCTGTTTTCGATTTTGCGGTCAAAATCACATTGATGATTGATTTGGTACAGGGAGGTCTGTCTGCTGCAATCAATCCAAAAGTTTTTCAGATTTGGAAACGCAATGGCGACAAGCAGGAAGGATCGGTCGAAATCAATAAGTACTTTAACGGCTTTACAGTGATCAATCAGATCAGCATGCCCCTTCTGTTTATTGCAGTAGTTCTTTTTGTTCCGTTGATAATCACAAATACTGACTTGTACCAATCATTCAGTTATCTGCCGGTACTCTTTGCCGGTATGGTTTCGAAAGTGTGGTTTCTATATCTGCTCACGCCGGTTTACTATTTCAAAAAAACACAAATTCTTCCGTTCGCATTTGCCTTTGTTGCACTAATTCAGGTAATCACAACTTATGGATTTATTAATTTGTTTGGCATCGAAGGCGCTGTATGGGCCAATTTCCTGATAAAAATCCTTCAGGTTATTGTCCTGTATTTCTTCGTTAAACGTTTTTATTCGTTTTCGATAAATGCCTGGAAATTCATTTTTTATCCGGTCATGTATATTCTGATATTGTTGGCAACCACATTGTTTTTCAGCGACGTGAACATTTATCTGGTATCGGCATCGCACTTAATTATCCTGATTATAACCGGGTATATCCTTTTCAAAAAAGAGCTCATCCCGTTTTTTAAATCGTTGGCACCCTTTAAAAAAAATCAGCACTCAATCCAATGATGCTTTTTCTTTCGAATAGTCTGCATAAAAATTTTCTAAAATTCCAGGGGGAGGCTTGCAACACTGTTTCGCTGATTACATTTTGAGTGAGGGTGACCGGGTCATTGGACTAAATATTTATTACCTTTGTGCATTCAGACTGTGTAGTTTGCATTAATTGAAAATTATGCCATCAGACCACAAACCAATTTTCGTTACTCAACCTTTTTTACCGCCACTTGAAGAGTTTAATAAAATGCTTCAGGAAATCTGGCAGGCTAAGTGGCTGACCAATAATGGTCTGTTTCACCAGAAGTTAGAATCTTCTTTGTGTGATTACCTGGGTGTCAGGAATTTGTCCTTATTTTCCAATGGCACTTTGGCATTGATTACCGCTATGCAGAGCATGAAACTGACTGGCGAGGTGATTACAACCCCATTTAGTTTTGTCGCAACTACTCATGCTTTACGCTGGAATGGGATACAACCTGTTTTTGTAGATATTGAACCAAATACGTTCAATATTGATCCTTCGAAAATTGAGGCTGCCATAACTGATAAAACTACTGCCATTCTTCCAGTGCATGTGTATGGAAATCCTTGTGATATTGATGCAATTCAAAATATTGCTGACAAATATCAATTAAAAGTGATATACGATGCCGCACATACATTTGGTGTAAATATTAATGGCGAAAGTGTTTTGAATGCAGGGGACCTTTCAGTTTTAAGTTTTCATGCAACAAAGGTTTTCAATACGCTTGAAGGTGGAGCCATTGTTATGAAAACTTCAGCGGAGAAAACAAGAATTGATCAGCTGAAAAATTTCGGATTTGTTGATGAGATTACTATTGCAGAAGTAGGCATAAATGCTAAAATGAATGAAGTGCAAGCCGCTTTCGGATTGTTGCAATTGAAATATGTGGACGAATTAATAAGAAAGAGAAAACATATTGCGGATATGTATAAGGCGGAACTTGCTGATATTGATGGCTTATATATTATTAAAGATATTGCCGGAGTCAGACACAACTATAGTTATTTCCCGGTTTTGTTTGACAGCAAAAAACTTAAGTCTACAAGAGACGATGTGTATAACCAGCTGAAGGCTCATAATATTTTTTCACGTCGGTATTTTTACCCGCTTATCAGTAATTTGTCGGCTTATTCGTCACTCGATTCGGCGTCGGAAAATCATTTACCTGTTGCAAACCGGGTTGCCGGGCAGGTTTTGTGTTTGCCAATATATGCAGATTTGGCCGAAGAGGATGTAGTACGAATTATCGGCCTTATTCGTGAAATTATATGAAGACGTCATTTTTGAGCAAAAGTGAATTATTGGAAATTGGTTTTGCCCATGTTGGCGAGAATGTTCGCGTAAGCAGATTTGCGCATTTCTATGGAGCAGAAACCATTTCATTAGGCTCAAACTGCCGTGTTGATGATTTTTGTATACTATCCGGTGAAATTAATATTGGTCAGTACTCACACATAGCTGCTTATACTGCATTGTATGGTTCAGAAAAGATATGTGTTGGTGATTTTTCGGGATTATCACCGAGATGCACTGTGTTTAGCGCTATGGATGATTTTTCCGGACAGTTTTTAATTGGGCCGACTTTGCCCGCCGGATATACAAATGTTACCAAAGGGCAGGTGATAATTGGCAATTATTGCCAGATTGGTTCCGGGTCAATTGTTTTCCCCAATTTATCAATAGGCGAAGGTAGCGTTGTAGGAGCAATGAGTCTGGTGAAAACCGCCCTCAATCCATGGGGGATTTATGCTGGTAATCCCGCAGTCTTTCTAAAAGAACGTAAAAAAGATGTACTGAATTTCCATGCTGAAAAATTGTTGAAATAGAGTTATGATTTTACACGTTTTTGATGCCCATAACAACTTTATAAATTTTGGGATTGATGGTTTTGAAAAGGCCGGAATCCCTGGTCATTATTTGTATTTTGGGGAAATGAATAATATTAAAAGTCCTGATTATCAGAGTAAGGTTACGTGCATTAAATGCGACAAAAGCTCAAAAACAAAAATGCAATCAATCTTAGGGGACTATAAGCTGGTTCTTTTTCATGGTTTATTGAACGAAAACGTTTGGGCGTTGAGGCAATTGACCAGATGTTCTGATGCGCCACCTTTTGCATGGATAATTTATGGAGCTGAGCTTTCAAATATTCGCCATACATCAGCAAATTATCTTATGCCAAAGACAAGGAGGTTATATTATAAGCATAAGCCATACAGATTGTTGTTTCCTGTTCTCAATATTTTTGAAAGCTTGTTCCGGACAGGCTTCGTGAAACATATAAGAAAGGTTTCTTATGCAGTTCATTTCATGCATCAGGAGATAAAAGTAGCTTCTGCTGTTTGCAGGAAAGATTTTACTCCTCTATGGTCTTCGTATGGACAATTGGAGGACTTTATTGGAGCAGAGTTCATGAATAGTCGCTGTAATCGTAATGGAAATATTTTAATTGGAAATTCCGCAAGTTATTCTTCAAATCATTTGGAAGCATTTGATTATTTGGGAAAGTCATTTGGCAATTTCGATAGAAAGATTTTTGTTCCATTGAGTTATGGAAATAAAAAATATGCAAGGGATATTTCAATTGCAGGTGTCGAGAAATTTGGGGAAGTTTTTATTCCACTTGTATCGTTTCTCCCCAGAGAAGAGTATCACGAAATTTTACTTTCTTGCTCGTGTGTTATAATGAATCACACCAGACAGCAGGCACTGGGCAACATTGTTGTTGCTCTCTGGCTGGGTTCTCGTGTATATATCAATGAGAATATTTCGACATATCATTTTTTTAAGGAACAAGGTGTAAAAATCTGCTCATTGTCGGACTTGAATCCGAATGATCCGAATTGTTTTTTAGCGTTGGATGATCTTGATGTTGCGAAGAACAGAGAGGTTTTAGCTGGACTTTTCTCGAGTAGTAATCATCGGCAACACCTGAGGGAGTCTTTTTTGCAATTCGGCTTATATGAAAAACAAGCAATAAGCAGAGAGTAGATATTTCATCTGTTTACAGGATAAATACTACTGACCGGAACTCAAAAATGGAATAATTTTGTTTTCAAAATGAGTAAAAATTCCTCACAAGAGTGCAAATAGAGCAAGCTTCCATGAATTTGCTTGAGCAGAAATATTTTTCTCCATTACCACCTTCTCGCTTTTTGGATGGATGTCGAATTGAACCAGGGATTCAGTCAATCCACTTTAGATATGTGTGTTTATTAAGTAATTGTCCATTATAGTCTGATAAAATCACAGCAGCTTATGAACATAAAAATTTTCATTATTATTTTTACCTTTGCCCACTAATCCTTTTATTATGAAACTGAGTATGAAAAAGCTTGCACCCTATCTTGTTGCATTGGGTATCATTTTCATCGTTTTGATTGTTTTGTTTCAACCGGCCCTTGAAGGCAAAACGTTGAAACAGGATGACGTTGTGAGCTGGAATGCCAATTCGGCCGAAGCACGCGATTATTATGAAAAAACCGGGGAGCAGGCTTTTTGGGCCGAAAATGTTTTCAGTGGTATGCCTACTTATATGATTACCATCAAACATGTGGGTAATCTTTTTCTGCAGGTCGATAAATTCATGCGATTGTTCCTTCCGTTTTTCATGGGATTTGTATTCATTGGTTTTGCCGGGTTTCTTTTATTCACCAGGATACTCAAGCTAAATGTGTGGGCCGGCATTGCCGGGGCGCTGGCTTTTGCCTTATCCTCGTATTTTATTGTAATTCTGTCTGTCGGACACAATGCAAAGGCACATGCCATTGCATACATGGCGCCCTATTTGATTTCGGTGTATATGACTTACCGAGGCAAATACACAATGGGTGGTTTATTGGCAGCTTTTTTTCTCGCGCTCGAAATCGCGGCCAATCACATTCAGATTACCTATTACCTTGCATTTGTTGTGTTGATTTTTGTTGTGTTCGAAGCGGTCTGGGCGGTTATTGATAAACAAATAAAACGTTTTTTACTGGCGTCAGGGGTGTTGCTTATAGGACTTATTCTGGCGGTTGGCGTGAATTTCTCTACTTTATATGTATCCTATGAATATTCAAAAGAAACCATTCGTGGAAAATCTGAATTGACTCATGCAGATAAAAATGACTCAAAAGGATTAGATAAATCATATATCTATGGCTGGAGCTATGGAATAAGCGAGACCTTTACTTTTTTAATTCCCAATTATTCCGGAGGTGCTTCACAACCTATAGAAATCGAAAACAAAGATATGCTGAAGAAAGTAGATGATCAGCAGATCAGGAAAATTGTTGCAGGGTGGCCTCAGTACTGGGGCGAGCAGCCCGGAACATCCGGGCCGGTGTATGTTGGTGCAGTTGTCATGTTTTTGTTTGTGCTGGGACTGATAATCTCAAAAAACCGCCTGAAATGGCCTTTATTTATTGCGGGAGCATTAAGTGTTATGCTGGCCTGGGGGGGGAATTTTACAGCACTATCCGATTTTTTTGTTGACTATGTACCTATGTACAACAAGTTTCGTGCGCCTTCCATGTGGCTGGTAATTGCCGAGCTTATTATTCCAATTATTTTTGTTCTGGGTGTGCATGAGCTGGTTTCGAATGCCGATCGCCTGAAAGAAAAAACGAGAGCATTATATATTGCTTTCGGTCTGACAGGTGGAATTGCGCTTCTGTTCTGGCTTTTACCGGGCACATTCACGAGTTTTTATTCTTCACAGGATGACGCCAGAGTTAAACAATATATGAATATGTATACTGGCGAAATTCAGAAACTTCCAGCTGATCAACAGTCCGGGCAAATGGCTTTTTATTCCGATATTTTCGAAAATCAATTACCGGAAGCGGTAGTTGAGGTTCGCACTGCCATTTTCAAAGCAGATGCATTGCGATCATTGCTCTTTATCACGATTGCAGGATTATTCGTGTTTTTGTTTTTATCGAAGAAAATTAAAGCTCCGGTTTTGCTGGGATCACTTATTGTTTTGATTGCAGTTGATATGATTCCGGTGAATAAGCGTTATCTGAACAACAAGAATTTTGTATCAAAGAGAAAAGTTGAAAAACCTTTTTCTCCTACTATTGCAGATCAATCAATATTGAATGTGAATACTGATGGTTCACGTGTATTGGATCTTTCCGGCGGCATTGGGGGGGCTTTCAACGATGCAACACCTTCTTATTTTCATCGGTCAATTGGCGGTTATAGCGCTGCCAAACTAATGCGTTATCAGGAATTAATTGAAAATCAATTGTACCCGGAAATTTCATTACTGGGTGATAACCTGAGTCAAGGCACTTCCATGGGGCGTATTGATTCGACCTTTAGTAATCTCGGAGTCCTCAATATGCTTAATGCTAAATATTTCATTTTCAATTCAGGCGCGGCTCCTTTGATTAATAATCATGCATTAGGAAAAGCATGGTTTGTTGAATCATACTCAATAGTAGAAAATGCTGATCAGGAAATTGCCCGTGTTGGTGAAATCAATACTGCTGCTGAGGCTGTAGTCGATAAACGATTTGCTCCGGCACTTAATAATTTAAAGATAATTCCTGATTCAACGGCCATCATTCAACAGACATCCTACAGTCCGAATGTTGTAACATACACCAGCAAAGCTGCGTCACCTCAACTCGCTGTATTTAGTGAAATCTGGTACCCGGAATGGGAGTTGTATATTGATGGGCAGAAAACGGATTTGATTCGGGCCAATTACGTCTTGCGCGCCGCTGTTATTCCGGCCGGAGAGCATAAAGTTGAGATGAAGATTTATCCAAAAACATTTATCAGCAGCACCAAAGTCAGTATGGCTTCATCCATCATCCTTCTGTTGCTGACTGCCGGATATCTGGTGAGTGTTTTGCTGAAGTACCGTAAAACAAAAACGGCGACTGAAAATTAGAAAGGTCCATTTTACTGATAACATTTTTACAGCCTTGGTTTCCTAGGCTGTTTTTTTCAAAAAAAACTCCCGCAGGTTTGGGCCAATGCGGGAGCTGAAGGGTATATTCACAACTTGTTTTTTTATCCCAGATAACCTTTCAGGTTACGGCTGCGGCTGCCATGTTTCAGGCGGCGGATGGCTTTTTCCTTGATCTGGCGCACGCGTTCGCGCGTGAGACCGAATTTGTCGCCGATTTCATCGAGTGTGAGCTGGGCGGCGCCGTTCAATCCAAAATAGAATTTTAATACATCGCGTTCGCGGGGCGTCAATGTTGCAATCGCGCGTTCAATCTCAATATTCAGTGACTCAAATTGCAGTCCTTTATCAGGGCGTTCACTTTCCTCGTTGGCATACAGGTCATAGAGGTTTGTGTCTTCGTCGGTAACAATGGGAGCGTCCATGGAGACGTGCCGGCCGGTATGGCGCAGACTGTCTTTCACTTCGGTGTCGGGCATGTCGAGCAGGGCGGCAATTTCGTGTGCATCCGGTTCGCGCTCGAATTCCTGTTCCAGCTGGGCAAATGCCTTGTTGATTTTGTTGATGGTGCCGATCTTATTCAGCGGCAGACGGACAATACGTGATTGTTCGGCCAATGCCTGCAGAATCGATTGGCGAATCCACCATACCGCATAGGAGATGAATTTGAAACCGCGGGTTTCGTCAAAACGCTGGGCAGCTTTTATCAGACCAAGGTTGCCTTCATTAATAAGGTCGGGAAGACTGAGGCCCTGGTTCTGGTATTGCTTGGCAACAGAAACAACGAAACGGAGATTGGCTTTGGTCAGTTTCTCCAAAGCAGCCATATCTCCCTGTTTGATACGCTGAGCCAACACGACTTCTTCATTGGCGGTGATCAGCTCTTCACGGCCGATTTCCTGCAGGTACTTGTCCAACGAAGCAGTTTCGCGATTGGTGACCTGCTTGCTAATTTTTAGTTGCCTCATAAAATTCTCTCAGGGTTGGGTTAGCATTTATACGATGCGCCCAACCGAATGTTACACAAAACAGGTGAAATTAATTTTCTTCTTTAGGTAACAACACTTTACGCGAAAGGCGGAGTTTCCCCGTTTTTTCATCGGTTCCGATCAGTTTCACCTGAATCTTGTCACCGACTTTCAAAACGGTATTTACATCCTGAATTCGTTTCCAGTCGATTTCGGATACATGAAGCAAAGCTTCCTTGCCGGGAAGGATTTCAACAAATGCACCATAGGCCTGAATGGCTTTCACGGTTCCTTCATAAACTTCACCGACTTCAGGAACTGCAACGATGGATTTAACCCAATTATGCGCTGCATTCATGCTGTCTTTATCTGCTGAGAAAATTTCGACTACGCCAAAATCGCCGACTTCTTCAATAAGAATCGTAGCACCAGTCTGACGCTGGATTTCCTGAATGATTTTTCCGCCAGGTCCAATCACAGCTCCTATGAATTCGCGCGGGATACTGAATTTGACGAAGCGAGGTACATTGGGTTTGTAATCGGCACGCGGCTCGGGCAGGGTTGCCGTCAGGAGTTTCAGAATATGCTCACGTCCGCGTTTGGCTTGCGCCAGGGCTTCGGCAAGAATATCATACGAAAGTCCGTCAACCTTAATATCCATCTGGCAGGCGGTGATTCCATCAACCGTTCCGGTGACTTTGAAATCCATGTCGCCAAGGTGATCTTCGTCACCCAGAATATCGCTTAAAACGCAGTATTTGCCGGTTTCCGAATCAGTGATCAGACCCATGGCTATACCTGAAACAGGCTTGCGGAGTTTCACGCCGGCATCCATCAGTGCAAGTGTTCCTGCACAAACAGTAGCCATCGAAGAGCTTCCGTTTGATTCGAGAATATCGCTGACAATGCGGATGGTGTAAGGATTGGAATCGTCCTGCGGAATCATGTTCTTAAGGGCTCTCAGAGCCAGGTTTCCGTGACCGATTTCGCGGCGGCTCGTGCCACGCATCATCTTGGCTTCACCGGTCGAAAACGGCGGGAAGTTATAATGCAGTAAAAGTTTGTTGGTGCCTTCGAAAACGGCTCCGTCAATAATCTGATCGTCGAGTTTGGTGCCGAGCGTAACTGTTGTCAAGCTTTGAGTTTCGCCGCGGGTGAAGATTGCGCTTCCGTGTGGAGAAGGCAGGGGACTCACTTCGCACCAGATGGGGCGGATTTCATCCATTTTGCGGCCGTCGAGACGGACGCGTTCTGCCAGATACATGTCGCGAACCGCTTTTTTCATCACATCGTGATAGTAGCGGGCAACCAGAGATTTCTTTGCGTCCAGTTCCTCTTCGGGAATGGTAGCAAGAAATTCATCTTCGATAACGTCGAAGTCGTCCTGACGCTGGTGTTTGTTGGGAGTGCAGCGTTTGGCCACTTCGTAGGCTTTCGGATAGCAAAAGTCCTGAACGGCTTTGCGCAGATCTTCGTCGTTGACTTCGTGGCAGTATTCGCGTTTCGGGTTTGCTTTTTCAACCTTGGCAGCAAGTTCCAGCTGAGCTTCGATTTGTTTCTTGATGGCAGCATGAGCAAATTTCAGGGCTTCCATCATCACTTCTTCGCTCACTTCCTTCATTTCGCCTTCCACCATATTGATGTCTTTGGCGTTGGCAGCCACCATCAGTTCGAGGTCGGCTTTTTCGAGTTCCTGCACGGTCGGATTAATGACAAATTCGCCGTTGATGCGAGCAACGCGGGCTTCTGAAATCGGTCCGTTGAAAGGAATATTGGAAACTGCAAGAGCAGAAGATGCTGCAAGAGCTGCATAAGCATCGGGGTGAGTATCGGTATCGCCTGAAATCAGGTAGATAAGAACCTGGGTTTCAGCGTGATAATTATCGGGGAAAAGCGGACGCAAAGCGCGGTCCACGAGGCGGGCAATTAGAATTTCGTATTCAGACGGACGAGCTTCGCGTTTGAAAAAACCACCGGGAAAACGGCCGGTAGAAGCATATTTTTCCTGATACTCAACAGTCAGGGGCATGAAGTCAACGTTTTCCTTGGCTTCTTTGTTGGAAACGACGGTTGCCAGAAGCATGGTATTGCCCATACGGACAATAACAGATCCGTCGGCCTGGCGGGCCAGCTTACCGGTCTCGATAGTTCCGGTTCGCCCGTCGGGAAGTTCAAATGTTTGTGTGATAGCGTTCATCTTTTTTGTATGTGGTTAAAAAAAAGAAAGGCAATACCCGTATTGCCTTCCAATGTAAAATGTCAGTATTTTTACTTCCTTATCTCCAGTTGCTGGATCAAAGTACGATACTTTTCAATGTCTTTTGTTTTGATGTAGGTCAGAAGTTTTTTACGTTTTCCTACAAGGGCCAGAAGGCTGCGCTCGGTCACAAAGTCTTTTTTATTGCTTTTCAGGTGACCGGTCAGATGTTTGATCCTTTCAGTGAAAATAGCAACCTGTACTTCCGGGGCACCGGTGTTGGTTACTGCTTTACCGTATTTTTCCGCGAGTTGTTTTTTGGTTTCGATTGATAAATTCATGGTTCACTTTTTTATCGGGCTGCAAAGGTACAATAATTATTTAATATTCAAAACTTTTATGGAGAAAAAATTCTTTTCTGCTGAAACGATGATAAATACGGATTCCTACATTGAATTCCTCAACCTCAACCTCTCTGCCTACTCACCACTCACTACTCACTACTTTATATGGTTCCGTTCTCAATCATTACCACTATAGTTTCAATATCATGGTCAATTCCGATAGGGTCATAGGTAACTTTGAGATTATAGCCGAAAATTTTTCCGAAGGTCTGCCAGAATGTAGCCGTAATGCCGCCCCTGAAATCCTTGATGAGGTTATACGTCGTATTGTTTGTCTCTCTGTAAATCAGCTTCATCAGGATTTTTCCCTGCGTGAATGTGAGTTTCACAAGCTGATCTTCAAGTTGTGCCCTCATTTCTTCTTCTATCCGGTCGAGTTCTTTTTCCCGCTTGCGGTCGTTTTCAATGCCATTCAGGTACTTATTATATTCATTCACTTTATTGCCAATCATTTTGGCATACGGATACACGCGCTTGATGTGACGGACCATTTTTGTGAACTCAATAACCTGCACCTTGGATTTGAATATAATCGGACCGTAAATGCGGACTGTGGGAATCCAGAACAATGGAACAGTGTCGCCTTCAATAATAACGGCCTTGGTAACAATACCATCTTCGACGCCGCCATTGTTTGATGGTTGAGCCTGAGCAAGCATGCCTGTTGCAACAGTAATTATCAGCAAAAAGAGCAGCTTTTTCATTTGTATTTTTCAATCAGTTATACAATTCTGCGGCCAGATTACGAAGCAACTTTGAGTTGAATTTCAGGATGGTTCTTCAGCTTGTTTTTAACGAACGTTGCAGTGATTTTTATCTTTTCATCTTTACTGCTTTCTGACATGTCAAACATGAGGTCTGTCATGATTTTTTCCATGATAGAGCGGAGGCCACGGGCACCAAGCTTTCCTTTAATGGCCATGTGCGCAATCTCTTTCAGTCCATCAGGGGTGAATTCAACTGTCACGTTATCCATTTCGAAAAGGGCCTTGTACTGTTTCACAAGTGAATTCTTGGGCTTGGTGAGAATTTCGAGCATGGCTGCTTCGCTCAACGGATGCAGATGTGCCAGAACCGGCAACCGGCCTACGAGCTCAGGGATAAGCCCGAACTTGCGCAGATCTTCAGAAGCAATATACTGCAGCAGATTCTCTTTATCAATTTCTTTCTGCTCGCCTTTTTTCTTGAAGCCAATAACTGATGTTTTCAGACGGTTGGCAATCATTTTTTCAATGCCGTCAAAAGCTCCACCGCAAATGAACAGAATATTCTGGGTGTTCACCTGAATGTATTTCTGGTCCGGATGTTTGCGTCCGCCCTGGGGAGGAACATTGACAACAGCACCCTCAAGCATTTTCAGAAGAGCCTGCTGAACGCCTTCGCCGCTGACATCGCGTGTGATGCTGGGGTTGTCGGATTTGCGCGAAATTTTATCAATTTCATCAATGAAAATAATTCCATGCTCAGCGGCTTTCACGTCGTAGTCGGCAACCTGAAGCAGGCGAGCCAGAATGCTTTCAACGTCTTCGCCCACATAGCCTGCTTCGGTGAGTGCGGTGGCATCGGCAATGGCAAAGGGAACATCGAGAAAACGTGCAATGGTTTTGGCGAGCAGGGTTTTACCGGTTCCTGTTTCCCCAACCAGAACAATATTACTTTTTTCTATCTCAACGTCGTTCTCTTTCGCCCTGATTCTTTTAAAATGATTGTAAACCGCGACCGACAGAAGTTTTTTGGCCTGTTCCTGACCAATAACGTATTGGTCCAGAAAATTATAAATTTCCTTTGGCTTTCGGAGCGTGAAACCTGTTCCGGCAGCCGGTTTTTTATTTTTAAGCGCCAGCTCTTCATTAATGATGAGCTGGGCCTGTTCGACGCATGCATCACAAATGTTGCCGCTTACGCCTGTAATCAGCAGCTTGACTTCCTGCTGGCTGCGGCCGCAAAAGGAGCAATGGTCGGTTGGTTTTGCCATGTCGATTATTTTTTGTCGCGACGAAGTACTTCGTCAATCATTCCATATTCTTTGGCTTCATCGGCTATCATCCAGTGGTCGCGGTCGCCGTCTTTCCACACCTGTTCCATAGTCTGACCGCTATGATTGGCAATAATCTGATAAAGTTCTTCTTTCAACTTCCGGATTTCTGTAACAACAATTTCCATATCCGAGGCCTGACCTTCGGCACCGCCCATCGGCTGGTGAATCATCACGCGGCTGTGCGGAAGGGCTGTACGCTTGCCGTTTGAACCGGCGCAGAGAAGAACGGCGCCCATAGAGGCAGCCATTCCTGTGCAGATGGTTGCAATATCAGGAGCAATGTACTGCATGGTGTCGTATATGCCCAATCCGGCATAAACAGAGCCACCAGGTGTATTGAGATAAATGGAAATGTCTTTGGTTGCATCAACGGATTCGAGGAACAGAAGCTGGGCCTGAATGATGTTGGCCACGTAATCGTCGATCGGCACACCGAGGAAAATGATACGATCCATCATCAGACGCGAGAAAACGTCCATGGTGGCAATGTTCAGCTGACGTTCCTCGATGATGGTCGGTGAAATGTAGTTTGAAACAACTTTTGAATATTTGTCAAACACATTGCTGTTGATGCCGCGGTGACCAATGGCATATTTCCTGAATTCGTCGTTCATGTTCATAATCTTAGTTTTTTTCGTTCACTAAATTAATAAAATCTTTCCAATTCATCGTTTTTGTTTCAATCGTGCAATTCTCTTCAAAAAGTTTTATCAGGCGCTCGTCGGTCATGTTATCAACCAGATTGCTGAAGCGTTCTTTTTCTTTTGAAATTATTTCGTACACCTGATCGATTTTATTTTTCACTTCCGGATCATTTTCGTCCATATCGGCCAGCCCGAGCAGTTCTTTCAGATGCTGACGAATGTCTTCGCGGGTAATGAGCAGATTGTATTTTTTGATCAGTTTGTTTTCAATCAGCTGCCACTTCATTTCTTCAACATAAAAAGGGAATCCCTTTTCAATGTCTTCTTCGGATAGTTCCTTTTCCGAGCGGGTGCGGATGAATTTTTTCAGAAATTCTTCGGGCAGTGTGAAATCATATTTGGCTTTGAGTTCTTTCTGAACATCGAAGAAGAATTGTTTGCGGGCTTCTTTTTCATATGTTCCCTTCACATCCTGACGAATGATTTCGCGCAGCTGATCTTCGTTTTCAACTTTTCTTTCAGGAAAAACCTGAGCGAAAAGCTGCTCGTCGAGTTCGGCCGGTGTAATGGAAAGGACGCTCTGAAGCGTGATACGGAATGACCCTTTCATTTCGCGGGCATCTTCAATGCTGATATTGAAAATTTCGGTGCGCTCATCGGCATTCGGAAAATCTTTTTCGACATCGAAATCAAATGATTCTTCGGCTTTCTTTCCGATGAAAAATTTCTGAGCATGTTCCGGCAATGTATTGATGCGGAGATGGATGAATTTATCCAGTCCTCCTTCTTTCTTTTCACCGTTTTCGGTTTCAATCAGCTGTGCAGAAACAAAGCTCCTTTCGTCAACCGACTCGGCTTTTTCGAATTTGCCATATCGTTCGCGGATTTCGCCAACATATTTTTCTACATCGGTTTCATCGTGGCTGATTTCATATTTTGTCAGGGTCAGCGATTTGTCGGCTGAAGGCTCAAATTCGGGTTCCAGAGCAACGTCGAAACGAAAAATAAAGGTATTCCCTTCGTTCCATTCGGTCAGGCGGGCGGCATCTTCGTCCATCATGGGCGAGAGAATGAAGTTGACCTTATTATCGTCGAGATATTTGTAAACGGCTTCAGATGCTGCATGCAGAACCTCATCGGCCAGTACGGAGTTGCCGTACATTTTTTTGATGACACCAAAAGGAACTTTACCGGGGCGGAAGCCTGGCATACTGGCTCTGCGGCGGTGTTCGCGCAATTTTTCCTCGACTTTGGGCTGATAGTCAGCTGGTTCGATATGGGTTTTTAATGAGGCAGTTAATTCACCGTTTTTTTCAAATTCGAAATTCATACAACACTTTTTTGAACTTTGGACAAATGATAATTTCTGTGCGGATGAAGGGACTCGAACCCCCACGCCTTACGGCACCAGATCCTAAGTCTGGCGCGGCTACCAATTACGCCACATCCGCAAATCAGGGATGCAAAGGTACAATTATTATTGGAACCGCCAATCTAAGTTGTATGTTTATTATCAGTACATTAATGCCAGAGATGTGATTTATTGGTCAGCCATATCCTCAAAAAAGTCAAGGGTTGTGATTTTACAAACAGATGAAAAAATGAAGCTCCGGAATATCCGAAGCTTCACGCCAGACTAATCGTGTATATTGGAATAAACTATTCCTTAATAAATCTCGCAACAGATCCTTCTGCTGTTTGAATCAGATACAGCCCGGAATTCAGCTCACTGATGTCAATGCTGATTGTTTCGCCGGCAGTGTTTTCAAGATGCATTACGATTCGCCCTGTAATATCAATCACATTGACAGGGCCAGCTTCATTCACAGTTACGTTTAAAACATGATTTGCCGGATTCGGATAAATATTCAGAATGTCTTGATTATTATCTGCAATGCCTGACGGATCGGTGATGGCAAAATTATCGATGTCGACAAAATAGGAGCCTGTGCCGCTGTATGCTTTGATACGAACCTGTGTCATGCCTGTGGCAAAAAATCCAATGGGGAAAGAGAGTGACGTAAAATCATCAGACGAGACATGATTTACAGGAGTAATTGCATGCACGAGTGTCCAGAGGCTGGTAGCCGGATTTATCATTTCGATTTTCACAGAGTCTATTTCGTTGGCAGGCGTTGCTGTAGATGGATAACCTGTTATATTGACAATCCGGTAATCGAATGAAAGAACTGACTGAGAAGTAAGGCCGCAGAATTTAGGGCTTTGTACCCAGAGATATGTTTCGGCCGGGGTTAACTCAGCGGCTATACCCCGATCGGTTTGTCCATGAGATGGCAGGTTTTCGAAATCGCCTGTCCACAGATTTGGCAAGTCAGAACCGCCATCGAAGTTTGCCAGGTATGGGATGGTGTAATTGGTTTTTGCACTTGATGTTCCTGGATCCTGACTGTAAATATGCGAAACTGTGTTGTAAGCCCAGGCTTTATAATAATATTGTGATCCGGAAAGTAGATTGCTGTGTGTGTGGTTGCCAGCCGGGCCGACATAAAAAATTTCGGTCCCGTCGCTCAGGGTGTCACCTGTTGTGTAAGTAACACCACAAGCAGGAGTCGACATATTGCCAGTGTGGTTATGTGCAATGAGTATATTTTCTTCAGAAGGTGTAAAAACAATGGACATTAAATCAATGGTGTTGCAGGAATCAAGGAGTGCTCCAATTGCCGGCTGATCCGGTGCAATAAATTTTATCCCGATTGCCGGCAAGTAATTGGTTAACTGTCCCGTTTGTGCTGTCGGGAAACTGTTATTCTGACCCCATGCCTGGGTAATGTACTCTACGGAGGAGTCAATTGTTTTGCATCGGAATTTGGGCGCAACAGCCGGCCCTGTGCCTCCCCAGGCAGCTGAGATATAGACACCCAGATGCATCGAGTTGTCATAGTCAAATACTGTCTGAAAATTGATTACTTTCTCTCCAACCGTGTTGAATGCCACTTTACCACTGTAAACCTCTGTGGCTCCCAAGCTGGTATTGGCATACGTGTCGTAGCCGCCAAACATGGGATTGGTCAGTTGTTTAATGGAAATTGTTATTGTTACACTGTCGGGGCTGGCTGTTTCGACATAAAATGTGAATCCCCTGATTCTGCCACTCAAACCAATGCTGCTTTTATTGTAAATGGAAGCATTGTATGAATAGCCAAAAACCCCGTCGAAGGGGTAATCCTGGGCAGTAAAGGTTCCTTGCGCCGGATAAATGATGTTGGGGCTGATTTGGCCATTTGCTGTTGTAAGCAGGCAAAACGCCATAATGAATAGAAGCAAAGACTTTGTTTTCATCGGTTTTGTGTTTTTGTTTGTCGCAAAATTATGGCGATTTGTTTTGTGGTCTTATCCGTAATTTTACGGATTTTATACGTTCACAATCCGTAAAATTCCTGATGAATAATTAATCAGATTCCACCTTTCTTTGTAACAAAAAATCATGAAAACAATTTTTCTTTCTGTGGCGTTATTGGTTCTCGCGCTTATTGGTAAAGCCCAGACCCCCATTGATGAGGGTTGGGTTGAAGTTGGCAATGCTGCATACAACTCAACC
>CAZJOL010000003.1:38259-39939 GCA_964547605.1 uncultured Bacteroidaceae bacterium
GTTTTTGTAGGTGATTACGAGCAAACCCAACACACAGTGGATGGTGGTGCAAGCTGGATTATTACTCCGCTTACCGGATTATACACCATTGCTAAAATTGGTTTTGAGCAATCCGGGAATGGCTTTTTAATTGCCAACAATAGTCGCTTATTTTTGTCCGATGATGATGGCCAGACCTGGGATTCCGTATTTTATTTTCCCGGAGACACGCCGCTTGATTTCAGTTTTGCTGATGCTAATGATGGCCTCCTGATGTCGTACAACCGCAAGCTGGCTATCAGTAACGACTCTGGTGCTACCTGGGCTTTACATAAGACCCTCACAGAAATGATGATAGACCTTGAGTTTTTTAATGATTCGACTGCGTATTTTTTGAAAAACTACGGAAATACTATTTATAAAACACAGGATACAGCTTCTTCGCTGCAGATTTCGTACTCAAACCCACTGGCAGAACTTAATGGTCTGCACGGGATGAGCGACGGCAGCCTGCTTGCAACAGGCGAAGGAGGACTCATTATCCGCACAATGGATGGTGTTATCTGGGATACTTTGCATATCGGAGAAATGAATACAAATCTGACTGATGTTGTTTTTATTGACAATCAGACTGGCTTTGCAGCAGGCAGCAATGGCTATATCCGACAGACTACAGATGGCGGGTTCAGCTGGATAACATCACAAATAAATGCAGGAATTGATCTTGGCGGAATCTGCGCGGCCACATCTAACCGGCTTATTGCAGCAGGCAACGAAACATCCTGTTATATTTCAACTGACACAGGGATGACCTGGACTCAGCATATGTATGGTGTTGATATGGGTCTGGCACGGGGTATAATGCGTGCATCGGCCACTCAATTGTTTGCTTTCGGCTCCGAAGGAATCTTCATGACCAATGACGCTGGCCTGACCTGGGCCGAATCGGGTTCTTATTCTCAGGTTTATTCAGGATTTGTTTTAAATACCGATTCAGCCTTTTTCGGTTTTCAAAATGCAGGTATCAGATATACGTTTGACGGTGGGGTAAACTTTACAGATATTATAACCGTCAATCCGGCCATCCAGGGAATTCATTTCTTTGATGCGGATACCGGATTATTTGTAAACTCATGGGGAAGAATGTACCGGACAACAGATCGGGGAGTTAACTGGAGTCAGGTACTCAACAGCGGAATCAGTCTGCAGGAGTTGTACTTCATCGATGATACACTTGGTTATGCCATGGGAAACTCGGGCCGGTTGTATAAAACCACTAATCAGGGAATCAATTGGCAGCTGATTGAAACCGGCACGACAAGGACTTTGTATAAAATGTGGTTTACGCCCGATGGCACCGGATTTATTGTTGGCGACGATGGGGTAATTCTACGCAAAGCAGCAATCCCCACTTACGATTTGGATTTTGTTGTTCTGAATGATGATGGTGACACACTTAATACTGCCGTCATGAATTTCAATTCAACGGTATATCCTGCCGGTTTATTTGCAGTTCAGGGATTGAACAACGGGACATACAATTACATCATCAGTTGCCTGGGCCATCTGAGCGATACCGGATCTGTTGCTGTTGTTTCGGATACAACTGTTATTGTTGAACTGAAGAAATACCACAACGTTACTTTTCAGCTGAAAAATGTTTTTGACATCGAAAGGCTGTCATCCAGAATCAGCAACAAT
>CAZJOL010000004.1:0-35707 GCA_964547605.1 uncultured Bacteroidaceae bacterium
AAAGCCAAGAAAAAAACCATTGCTTTACGCGGACGTGTAGCTGATGCCAATTCGTACAAGGCTCTGGAAGCTCATATCGAATTCTATTCGAAAAACAAGGAACAGGTGGTGGCCAATCTGACTTCGGGCAAAGAAGACGGATCATACAAAACGACACTGATGTTCGGAGATGAATATGAAATCAAGGTGAAGGCCGACGGATACAAAGTGGGAACATATCATCTCGCTGTTGCCGAGGATGAAAAGCGTGAAGAGCTGGTACTCGATATGTTCCTGAGCAAACTGTTGCTGGCCGGCGACACTGCCAAAGCCAAGCTGGATGATGTACGTGTTGGTGAGAAAATAACCCTGAACAATATTTTCTATGACTTCGACCGTGCCACACTCCGTCCTGAATCAGTCGAGGAACTCAACCGCCTTGTTAAGCTTATGACCGACCTGCCAACACTGAAAATCGAGATCATGAGCCACACCGACAATGTTGGATCCGATGCATACAATATGGACCTGTCCGACCGCCGTGCAGAATCAGTGGTATCGTTTTTGATAAAGTCCGGCATTTCTCAAGACCGATTGGTAGCTAAAGGTTATGGCGAATCTCAGCCTGTAGCTACAAACACCACTGATGAAGGACGTCAGGCCAATCGCCGTACTGAATTCCGGATTCTTAGCAAATAATTGATTTGCTGAAAAAATGTATTTTTGTCAAACGAAAGAAATATAAAGCTGTTATGAAAAAGTTGATTTTTGTTTTCCTGGCCGCCATTTTATCCATCTCAAAGGTCTCTGCCGATGAAGGAATGTGGCTTCCGCTGCTGGTGGACCGGTTGAACTACACCGATATGCAGAAAATGGGGCTTCAGCTGACTGCTGAAGAGATTTACAGCATAAACCACGCAAGCCTCAAGGATGCCATTGTTTCGATGAACGATGGCATGTGCACCGCATTCATGGTTTCGAAGGAAGGTCTCATGATGACCAATCACCATTGCGGTCTGGAGTATATCACTGAAAATTCCATCAAGTACAATTCTGATTATGTTCAGAATGGCTTCTGGGCATTGGATAAAAAACAGGAGTTGTACAACCCCAACCTGAAAGCCACTTTCCTGGTGCGCGTCGAAGATGTAAGCCAGAAAGTGCTGTCTCAGCTCAAGGAAACAATGACTCCGGCTGAACGTGCATCCAAGGTGAGCGAAATATCTGCAAAGCTGGTCAGTGAGGCCATCAGCGGTACTCATTACGAAGGCGAGGTGAAATCATTTTTCAAAGGCAATGAATTCTATCTTTTCATTTACGAGGTTTTCCGCGATGTCCGCCTGGTAGGCGCTCCTCCCATGGCGTTGGGAAATTTCGGTGCCGAAGCCGACAACTGGCTCTGGCCGCGCCATACAGCAGACTTTTCTTTCTTCCGTATTTACATGGGCCCGGATGGCAAACCCGCTCCTTATGACAAAAGAAAGAATATCCCCTATGTTCCGAAATACTACATCCCAATTTCGACTCAGGGTGTGAACGAAGGTGACTTTACCATGGTGCTCGGCTACCCCGGAACCACAGACCGTACGATGACTTCCAGCGGACTTAATCTGACACTTGAAACCATCAACCCGTCCATCATTAAAATACGTGACTCGAAGCTGCGCATCATGAAAGAAGATATGGACCGCGATCCTGCCATTCAGCTCATGTATCTTTCAAAATACAATCGCTCGACGAACTACTGGAAATATTATATTGGACAGATTGAAGTACTGAAGCGGCTCAAGGCCATCGATAAGAAAAAACAGATGGAAGCAGACTTCACCAAATGGGTGAATGCAGATGCATCAAGAAAATCAAAATACGGCAATGCATTGGCTATGATTGATGAGGCCACTACTGAAATTTCGAAGTATCGAAAAGCAATCATCTACTACAAAGAATGTGTTTTCAGAGGTCCAGAAATTATATCATTCGCCAATAAATTCGATTCACTCTATTACTATCTCAACAAAACCGATATTCCCGAAGAACAGAAAGCCGCCAAGGTGGCCGACTTAAGCACCAAATTGAAATATTATGCATCCAATTATTATTTCAATGGTTACAATATTGATGTTGACAAAAAAATATTCATTGCCTTGCTTCGATTTATGAAAGATGATGTTGGCGCTGAATTTTATCCGACTGTTTTTGAGGAAGTAGATAAAAAATTCAAGGACAATTTTTCAATGTACGCGAATTTTGTATTTGAAAAATCAATTTTTTCAAGCAAAGAAATGGTGTATGAATTTCTCAGAGAACCCAATGCCAAAGTCCTTGAAAAAGACCCGGGTTTTATAGCCATGCTTTCATTCAACGAAAAACACAACCAGATTAAAGATCAGATTGCTGTTATCGAACAAAAACTTGAAAACGGAGAACGCCTCTATATGAATGGTCTGATGAAAATGCTCGAAGGAAAGAAGAAATTCTATCCCGATGCCAACGGAACCATGCGTATCACATATGGAAAAGTGACCAACTATACTCCCACCGATGGTGTTGAAAAACCCTTCTACACCACGCTTACAGAACTTATGGCCAGAGAGGATGCCAAGAACCCTGACTTCATTGTTCCCGAAAAGCTAAAAGATCTGTACAACAGAAAAGAATACGCGAATTATACAAATTCAAAAGGCGAAGTTCCTGTATGTTTCCTTACCGACTGCGATGTGACCGGCGGAAATTCGGGTGCACCCATTCTCAATGCCAAAGGCGAACTGGTTGGTATTGTCTTCGACATCAACTGGGAAGCCACAGCATCGAGTTTGAGCTATGTACCTGATCAGACCAGAACCATTTCGACAGATATCCGCTACATTCTTTTCCTGATTGAAAAATATGCCGAAGCTCCGAATATTATTCAGGAACTCGATATAAGAAAATAAAGAATTCTTCTTCCGAATAGCTGCACATTGTTGCAGCTATTTTTTTTACTTTATCCCTCGAAGGGTTTGAAACCCTTCGAGGGAATATTTCGAGGAATTGCAAATCAGGAATTCGCTCCAGCAAAGGCTTTCAGCCACGCGCCGAAAGGACCGGATTCTTCGTTCATGCGCAACTTAAGCGCAGAAAATATTTCATTTTTTATTTCGGGATAACGCTGGCACAAACCTTCTATCACCAGCAATGCATTGTGGCGCACAGCTACAGGCTGCGCAGGATCACATGCAAATGCAAAACAGGAATCATACAACAGACCTGTGTAATCTTCATCCATTTCGGCAACATATCTTGAAAGCATACGCAAGAAATGGCGTCTGGGACCATCGCTTTTAAATGATGTCAGATGTTGCATTATTTTCGGAATCAGTCCCTGCGCAAAACCATGTTTCAGCCCATCCGCCTTTTCAATAACATTCGAAGCGCGCATGTCAAAAGGATATTCATCTGAAAAAGCCAGTGTTTCTAAACCTTTTATCAGCTCCGGTTTTTTAAGCAATATATCAACCGCATGATCGGCCGTAGCTCTGCCACTGTCAAAAAGCAATTTTTTTATGGCTGCAATCTGCTCACTCATTTTACAATGGATCAACATCGGAAATAACGCGCACGCCCCTGTTGTCGGGATGCGCCAGCAAAGCGGTAATCTGAGCGGCAATCCAGACTTTGTAGGAACCAAGTTCCTTGTTGCGCGGCAGTTTAATCAGAATGTTTTTGATGTAAAAGTTTTTTATTCTGGCAACTGGCGGATATTCCGGTCCCAGCAATTGCTTTTCGTCGAAATGCTTTTTTAAGAGCGTTTTCAGCATCGCTGAGGCCTTCTCTGCCACAGGCTTATCCTTGTGCATTACCGACAGACGAATGAGCCGTACAAAGGGCGGATACTGAAATTGCATTCGCGACTGCGTCTCCTGCTCCATGAAGCCTACATAGTTGCCTTCGGCAACATAATTCACAATCGGATTTTCCTTGTCGTACACCTGAATGAAAACCTTTCCGCCCGCGTCTCTGCGGCCCGCTCTGCCAGCCACCTGCATCATGGTCTGAAACGCATGTTCGTGCGACCTGAAATCAGGAAAAGCATGCAGATTATCGGCATTCATAATGCCAACCACATCAACACGACTGAAGTCGAGACCTTTGGTAATCATCTGTGTACCTACAAGAATATTAAAACGTCCTTCATCAAATCCTTTGAATATTTCGGACATGGCTTTCTTTCCACGAGTGGTGTCCATGTCCATTCGGGCGATCTTGTAATCGGGAAACAAAATCTGCAATTCATCTTCGATGCGCTGTGTGCCCATTCCCTTCATCAGGATCTGTGAGCTTTTGCATGAAGGGCATTTTGTTGGAGTCCTGTCAGTATAGCCACAGTAGTGGCATTTGAGCAATTCGATGTTTTTATGATATGTCATTGAAACATCACAGTTTCTGCAAACCGGCGTCCATCCACACTCTCCGCACTCGATCCAGGTGCTGTAACCACGTCGGTTCTGAAAAAGAATTACCTGCCGCTTGTGCATGACTGCTTTCTTAGTTGCCTCGTATAATTCAGGACTGAGAGGCCCCAGCATTTTTTTTCGGAACATAGCCTGTCGTAAATCGACGATATGCACATCGGGATGCACCGCCACACCGTAGCGTTCGGAAAGATCGACGCGGCCATATGCGCCATTGCCAGCATTCACCCATGTTTCGAGCGACGGCGTTGCTGAGCCGAGTATAATTCCGGAACCGGTCATGTGTGAAAGCATCACGGCACAATCGCGTGCATGATAGCGCGGCGCGGGATCCTGCTGCTTGTAACTTGAGTCGTGTTCTTCATCAACGATGATGAGACCAAGATTACTGAATGGCATGAACAACGCGGAACGCGCTCCCAGAATGAGTTTCGGCTCACCTTTTTCAAGCACCTCGTTCCATATCTCTACTTTTTCCTGCGCATTGAAGCGCGAATGATAGACCAGCAGATCCTTTCCAAAATAAGCGCGCAGGCGGTCAACCATGAAGTCGGTCAGCGCAATTTCGGGCAACAGATACAACACTTGTTTTCCCGCTGCAAGCATCTCACTGATGAAGCGGATATAAATTTCTGTTTTCCCGCTGCCCGTAACACCAAAAAGCAACACCGGCTTTTTTTGTTCCAATGCAGCTTTGACTTCAGAGTAAGCGTTATCCTGTGCTTCGGAAAGCTGAAACACAGGCGCAGGGCCATTATCAGATGTTTCATCAAGACGAGACACAATGCGTTCTGTCTGAATCAGAATTTCTTTTTTAATCAATGCCGCAACAGCAGCAGCTCCGGCCACTTTATTCAATTCTGTAAACGACACTTCGTTTTGTCCACGCGCCAGATTGAAATAAGTAAGCAATGCCCGAAACTGAGCTGCAGACTTCTTTTCCAGCTTCACCATTAAAGCATTCAGTACGCCTTCGTTTTTATATTCAGCAGAAAGGATAACAAATTTTTGCTTCTTTGGAGTATAACGCTCTTCGAGTTCTTCGACCGGATGCAGTACTTTTTTATCGATCAGCGACTTGATCATATGATGTACCGCTTGCCGGCCTGTGATGGATTGAATGTCGACCGGTGTCAGCTTTTCCGCTTTCAGAGCGGCCTCCGCAATCATATATTCATCATCGGACAGCTGGCTGAAATCATCATTGAAATCCGGATGGATGACATAGATGGTGTTGCTTTCTATCTTGAGTCCGGCCGGAATCGCAGCATTCATGACATCGCCCTGCGGACACATGTAGTACAAGGACATCCACTCCCAAAACTGCAACTGGAGCGGATTTACAACAGGGAACACATCAAGCACATCGGAAATTTCCTTGATGTTCATTTCCTCATCCGGCTTCTGGTCTGTTATGCGGGCAACAATCCCTGTGAAGAATTTCTTTGAGCCAAAATTCACTACCACGCGCATGCCAGTCTCCACCTGATTTTTCAGATGTTCAGGAATCCGGTAGGTGAAATAACCCTTGAGCGGTAACGGCAGAATAATTTCGGCAAACACGGAATTGAATTAAACAGATAATGTACGAATCATTTCTTTCAGATCGGTACGGACTTTATTGGTGTGCTTCACGGCCTGTCCAAACGGAGTTTCAACCACTTCTCTTTTTATAATACCGACCATAATGCCCGATTTGCCCGCCAGGAGCGCCTTTACAGCATGATATCCATATTGGCTTGCATACACCCGATCCATACACGAAGGCGAACCGCCGCGCTGAATGTGGCCCAGCACCGTAACACGAATGTCGTACTGCGGCAAACGCGCTTTCACTTTTTCTGCAACCGCAAAGGCACCACCGCTTTCATCACCTTCGGCAATCATGATGATACCGCTGGTTTTATTGCGCCTACGGCCTTTTTCAAGCTTTTCAATCAATTCATCAATTGATGACTGTGTTTCAGGAATCAGAATATCTTCGGCACCAACGGCAATGCCACTGCGCAAAGCAATAAAGCCGGCATCGCGTCCCATCACCTCGATGAAGAAAAGTCGTTCGTGAGAATCAGCGGTGTCGCGGATTTTATCGACCGCATCAACAACGGTATTCAATGCAGTATCGTAGCCGATGCAATTATCGGTGCCTGCCAGATCATTATCGATGGTGCCTGCAATTCCGATAATTTTCACATCCGGATACAAGGCCGTAAATTCGTGTGCTCCGCGGAAAGTACCATCGCCGCCAATGGCCACAACAGCATCGATTCCTGCATTGCGCAGATTATTATAGGCGCGCTCCATGCCTTCTTTGGTCATGAAATCCTTGCTGCGGGCGGTTTTCAGTATGGTGCCACCGCGCTGTATGATATTGGCAACGCTTTTAGTTTCAAGTTCAATGAAATCGCCTTCCACCATTCCCTGATAACCGCGCCGTATGCCGGTTACATGAAGTCCATGAAAAATGGCTGTACGAGTTACCGCACGGATTGCGGCATTCATGCCCGGAGCATCGCCACCTGAAGTGAGAACTCCGATTCGTTTAATCGTATTCATTCTTTTCTGATTTGCTAACTACAAAGGTAACAAAAGCGGAGGGAATTATGAAATCGGATTGTGATAATTATTGTTGCTCGCAACCTGTAGCAATATTAGCAATATAACCCGCCACCACAGCAGCGGAAATTTCGCGCAAACACGCGCACTGTGCGGTTTTGCGGCAGTCCGAACATTCTTTATCCATAACAAATACTTTGGTGTATTTTCCAATGGGCGCCCATCGACCTATTTCTGTATCACAACATTTTCATTAAAAGTCAAATACATTATTTTCCTTCCGGTATTGAATTCATACATTGATTTTTTATAATAATCCTGATATGATTCAAGTAGTATCCTTTTTCTGTTTCGATTAATCCGCCTCAGTGTTTTACTTTTATAATTACCATAAGCTGTTAACTCTGTTCCTCGCTCAGGTTCATTTTTATACTTCGTGTAAGCTATTGGATAACCATATAAATCTGACCAACCATCCGCGCATTGCCTTTTATAATAAAGGTTCTGATACCATTCCGGGTGAAATTCACCTGTCTTTATTTTCTGCAGTAATAAGCTATCATATATTGTCGTATAATCCCGATAACTGTAATGCTGAAATACAACTGTGTACAAAGGACTGTCATAAGGATTAAAACCAAGCTTCCCGATTTTTTCATCAGGAAAGTCACTCCACAAATATGAAACCAGTGAAATACAATTTATCGAATCCACATGCCACATCGAGTCCATTATTGCCGCCTCATCAACAGAGTCGAGCATTGAATAGAAATACGACCTTACATCCTGATCAACACGTAAAAACGAGTCCAGGGTCATTTTCTCTTTTGTTAATGCAGGCGCTGTTAAAAAAGCATTAGTGTCAACTTTCAAATACCCCGGGAATATTTGAATATTTCTGACAAACATATTTTTATAGAGCGCCATTTCATATCCTCTCGATATTAACTCTCTGTGCAAAGAATTGATTGTTATTGAATCAACATTCAGCATAAGACAAACCTTGAAACAATTATAAACATCCATTGAAAATGGACAAGTGATTTTTTCAAATGCTCTTTCATAGCAATTCATTGCTTTATAATAATTGCTGTCACAAATAAACAGTTCTGCCTTATTAATCAGTTGATAGTACTTTTTAACTGATTTTCCAGAGTCTTGACAATACAGGCTCGTACACAAAAACAGCAATATGATAATACAAAACGACTTCATAACCCCATTAAATACCCCGCCACATCAGCAGCGGAAATTTCGCGCATACACGCGCACTGAGCGGTTTTGCGGCAGTCCGAACATTCTTTATCCGTAACAAATACTTTGGCATTTTTTCCAATAGGCGCCCAACGACCGGGATGCATGGGGCGGATGGGTGGATACAGACCTATGGCATGAATGCCGAGTGCAGCTGCAATATGCAGTGGCCCTGTACTGGCAGCTAAAAGCGCATTGCAATGCTGAACAAAAACAATCAGTTCACTTAAAGACAATTTCCCGGATAAATCGGTCACCTGTGGAAATGGCTCTGCAAGCTCGCTACGAAACAAAGCTCCTTCTTTTTCTGTGCCGGTCAGAAAGATTTTGAATTTATCAGCTGGCAGCAGTTTTATCAGCTCCGCGAAGCGATCGATTCCCCACTCGCGCGCGCTGCCTCTGGAGCCCGGATGCAGAATCAGATTGAATTTGCTTTTATCAATGAGTTCATTCAAATCAGCTCTCAATGAGATATTTGGCGATAGCAACTGCATTGCGCCCAATTCCTCCAATGCAGGAACATGAGAAATACCAATGCCTTTCAGTAATTCAAAATTCAGTTGTGCTTCGTGCAGATCGGAATTCTTTCGGGTGAAACTGACTTTCCTGTTGCAATTCAGCCAATGAAAAGTCCTGTGCGATGTTCCCACACGAAACTGAATCCCGGCTTTGCGTGCGGCCTTCGCAATTTTTTTTCGTGGAAAAACATGAATGATGACATCGGCATTCAGCTTCTTCAATTCCTCAACAGGATTTTCTGAAATATCGTCCCAGCTGATGAATGAATCAATGGCAGGACAAATCGCGGCAATGTCTCTGGTGTAATTTCTTCCGAGAAAAACAATATCACAATCAGGATTTTGTCGTTTGATATAAACAGCCAGCGGCAATGTGAGGATTACATCGCCAATGGCATCGGTGCGGCTGATTATGATTCTTTTCGGGTTCATAAACGGAAACTCAAAAGTAATCAAATAACTTAAATCAGAATTGTCTTTTTAACAAGCACAGCCGATCTCTCAGCGTAGATGGAATCGACCTGAGTGCATCGGCTCGAACAGCAGGCCCGCAACGCTGAGAGGTCGCTGCGCGACGCACTCAGGTTGCGGGAGGTCAATCGTTGAATTCGTCTTCGGAATAATCACCGATGCTGGTTTCAGTATCACGCTCAATCTGTTGCTGAGAAGGAAACATGCCAAGGAAAATCAGAATGAGCAATGCCAGAATAAGCACATAAATCCAGGCCATATCAATAAGAAAAAACACAATACTCATTGTCATGGCGGCATCCAGCAAGGCCATTCTTATTATGGCGACAGAAAAATATGCCTTGAGTCTTTCCTCTTTTGATTCTTTCGAACGGACACTGTTCAGCATCATTCGTGGAACAATGAATGCGCTCATGGCTGAGATGACAATCAAAACCAATCCGATCAGAAACAAATCCGGATTTTCTTCATTCATCCAGACCAGCTCTGTGTCTTTGTTCAGAATAAACACGACAGCGAAAAAAACAAGCGCTTCTACAAGAACGGCAACATGAATGATCCGCAGCGTTTTAAGCAATTTCATAATCATCGGATTATGGTACAAGAACTTCGTATGTGTAAGTCAGCACTTTTTTCTCACCGCCTTTGATATTGAGATCCCACTTGATTTCCGACAATGGGTTCACACCGTAATACGAGCCGGTTTTTTTGCTCACGCCTGCATCCGAAGACTCAGTAACCGCTGCATAAATGGTTTTATCGACTTTCAGATTGATGGCTTTTTCCTGCAGGTTTTCAATTTTGATTTCACCCTTGATGATCACTTTCGCATAGCGGGTGCGATTGATGGTCGTGTAGTTGTCGGTGCGTGATTGTTCCTCTTCGGTATAAGTGACCACAATGTCGCTCGAACGCGCTAGCTGAACACTGGTCTCGCCTTTCACCGGCGTATATTTAAGCTGATCCTGTGCGAGAGGCATCAGGTTTTCATCAAGCACAAAAACAGGCCCTGTTGTGAATGGCTGCGTTGTGGCATTGGTCAGGCGCAGACTATGAAATACGGTCTGACGGTTTTTTTCTGTGTCCATCACATAGCGGTTTCCCTGATAATTCACCAGGTCGCCGATGGTCACTTCATAAATATCTTTGTACGTCGTATTCTGCGAAAAAATCATCACTGAAGTTTTGCTGCTTTTTGGAAGAGAGACTTTTCCACACTTGTAGAAATACAGATCGTTTGATTTCTCACCACCCGTGTTATATGAATAATAATTGTTGTAATCAACAGCGGTTGACTCTGACATAGCCATATCATTGGTCTGCACCTGATAGTTATCAAAGCGGGCATTTGAAAACTGATCATAAGCAGCTCCACCAACGGCACCCCAACCATACGTCAGATATGAAGTCGCAATCGGATCGAGCTGAGTGCCATAGAAAAAATTCGGGCTGCCTACAGTCAGCACCAGATCTGTGTTTACAATATCATCTTCCATGTTGTTTTCGACAGTTGCTTTCAGTTCAAGCTGCACTTCCTTATCGTTCAGAATTTTGATATTATAACAGGGAGTCCATTGAATACCGCTCTGCATATACGATACGCGAACCGGCACTGTGCCCGACTGTTTGCTGAAAGTGACAAAACCACGTCGCACAACACTGTCAACTTCCGCCTTTTCAATCGGATTTTCATCAAATGAAATTTCCTTCACATAGGCATAAGGAACAAATGTGGTGCGGTTATCTGCACTTTTAATTTTAATGGTCGAAGCCATGCTGTTGAAATCGAGCAACGTGCCTGAAATTTCGCGAACATTTTTTTCATCGTACATATAAACCAGTTTCAATTTTTTACCGATGTTCGCTTTCAGCAATTCGTTGTTGCTGTAGAAATTTCTTTTATGCTTCAGCGTGTCGTTGATGAACCGTATCTGCTCGATTTTGACATCCTTGGTGGTCGACAGCCAGTAGGTGCTGAGCAGCGGAGCCGGCGGCACCATCACCGAAGCTTCGTAATTCGAAATGCTGGCATTACCTTCACGCATAATGAAGTAGGTGCCGTTTTTAAACACGTTGAGCTGCGTTGGCACAGTGGTTTGTGCAGTTGCAACGATGGCTGCAAAAATGCAAAAAACAAAAAGTCGGGTTTTCATAGGAATTTATTTTGTGCTAAGATAATAAATCAGACAATTTCCATAAAATGAAATTCTTAATTAAATCAGAAACAATTTCAGCCGTCAGCTGTCAGTAATCAGCTGTCAGTCCGCCGAGGCGGATCAGCTCTCAGTCCGCCGCGGCGGACTTAAATCATCACGTTCCTTCTTCCTTTGAAGAACCTTGTTCAGAGTTCAATCGTTCTTCCGATGAAAAATCTAATCGCAACAGCTATCGAGGCAAAAATCAAAAAAACATTTGTTCCATTTGTTCAAACGGATTATTTCAATATTCCAATTTGCACCAACCATTCCTTTTGCTACAAATTGAATAAATGTTGCAAGAAGTTACTTTCAGTGATACATATAGGTGCTAAAAAAAAGAGTAAATAATGATAAATACAAGTTCAAGACGGAACAGAATCTTTGCGAATCACTTTCCCGGTAAACCGCGAATTCAATAATCGGGCAACGCCCATATAATCAGGTTTAAAAACAATTGTATCACCGACATGATATTTCTTGGAACCCTTTTTATCGCGATTGGAGCCAACGTCAACAACTGTCATGTCAGATGTGACACCTACAAATTTAACCAGTTTATCCAACGGTTTCAGGCTATTCATATCAACATCTATCAGTCCAAAATCCAAAATTGCTTTTGTTGTTTTTTTGCTTTGGCCTGACGAATCAAAATCAATGGTGTGTCCCACATTTCCGTCAGAAATGATCCCATCCGGGACTCTGTCTTTTTCAGCAAGTTCAATTATGTTGGCGTAGTATTCAAAGGTATTTCCGTTCAGGTCGCGGAAAAGTTCGTTATTTAAAGGACTGGTGCCAAAAAACGCAGCTTCTCCAATACGTAAATGATTAATATCCGTTGGCATTTTCCCGGCATCGACCAACGGTAAAGTAATAGAGCTTCCGCCAGACAGGACAGGCAAAGTTTTATTGAAGCGCAATTCGAGAACCTGCCGATACAATGACAACTGAAGCAGTTTATCATACGTTGGCTCCACTCCATACATACAGCCCAGATTGGTGCCCAGACCAACAACTTCAATATTGTCGAGATTAAAAACCCGGTTATAAAAATCGACTAAGTTATCACGCATAACACCTTCGCGAAGCTCCCCCAACTCAACCATGATAATAATCTGATGACGTTTCTTCATTTTTTTTGCATAATCATTCAGCTTCACTATGGTCCGAAGCGAAGAATTTAAACTGATATCTGCATAGCGCACCACCTCTTCGGCATATGCAGTTGCAGGTGGTTTAATATAAATGGTTCTAGCGTTGGAACAAACCGCCTTAATATTCCGCAAAGAAGAAATCCGGGAGTCCCCTACAGAATGAATTTTTTCAAGCTGCTCTGCAGTAAGAATCTGTTCCAGCAATTCCCGCTCGCCAGCAAAAACTTTTGTTATAAGACTCCATGATAAATTGCGGGACCTGAGAAAACTACTGATTGAGCTTATATTCCCTACGATCCTGTCAATATAAATATTTAATTCTGCCATATTATCCTTTTTTAAACCGCATATCAGCATATTTATTTTTGAATCCTATTCTTTCATATAATCGTTTCGCAGGATTATCGTATTCCACATGCAGTTTCACATCTCCATCACACAATTCTATTGCTAAGTCAATCATCATTTTACCGATACCCTTTCCACGCATCTGAGCATCTACAGCGACATATACAATAATGTTTTCAGGGATATAACCCGACATACCTGTTTTGTTTGCAACCAAACCGCCAATGATTTTTTCATCCTCAAATACAGCGATAATAAACCCACCGGCTTTGGAATTATCCAGCAACGCATAATCAATACACTTTTCTATTTCCTCAATGGGGTCACCAAAAGGATGTAAATAAGTAAAAAGAAAGTGGCTGAACTTTTTCCTGGTTATTGGTTCTGTAAAATCCGAAAGCAATTTGATTATTCTTGTCTCCATATCTCAAAAATTTATTGAACACGTGTAAAATGTGCACACATATTCATGGTTAATAAAAATCAAGGATCTGAAAGCCGTGATGGCAAAAAATGATCCCTGTACAAAAACGGATGCGAAAACACATCACATTTAAAAACGGACAAAATGTCGTAAATACAAATATCAGAAAAACATTAGAATTAACCAAATATTTAACACTTGTCTAACAAGTCAGATTCTGCATTCCAATTACGGTTATAACACTTATACACTGCATAAAATCATCGTTTTCGGAAACCTCTTATCAAAACTATTCATGCAAACCAAAAATCAGATCAAAAATCTCAAATCACCGATCGATATTCTTAAATCATCATGTTTCTACTTACTTCGAAGTTCCTTGTTCGATGTGCGGTGTTCAATTCAAGTTCGTATAGTTTATAAAGTTCATAAAGTAGAAAGGCACTTTATACTCTTGCCTTAACTTCTCACTTAGAAGTTCCTTGTTCAGTGTTCAAAGTTCATGAGTTCCTTCCTCCTTCAGAAGTTCCTTGTTCGATGTTCGGTGTTCATCACTCTTCCATCCAGTCATCCAGTTCTCTCCGGTCTTTTTTGGTTGGGCGGCCCATGCCTTTCGGACGTTGCAGTACGAGCCGTTCTCGGACCATGTCGAGTTTTTTGAATTCTTCTTCGGGCGTCAGTTCAATAATATAATTCGGCAGCAACTTGGCTCCCACACGCGATTTCGGGAAGTCGACAATCTGAATGGTGCGTGTGAATGCATGCAGCTTTATCACTATGATATCACCAACAGCCACATCCCGTGCGGGTTTCACTTCCTGTTCCTTAATGCTCACACGTCCGTTGCGGCAGGCCTCGGTAGCCAGCGTGCGGGTTTTGTAGATCCGGACATCCCAGAGAAATTTGTCGATACGCATTGTCTAGATATGTTGTTAGCTTTCGTTAGTCGTTACACGTTACAGACGTTACAATCGTTACACGTTACAGGCGTTACAGGCGTTACACGTTACAATCGTTACAAGAGTAACAAGGTAACATCGTTACGCGTTACAGTCGTTACAAAGCTTCACTCATAACCCATAACTCATAACTTATAAATCACCAATAACTGATCACCGCTCACTGTTCACCGTTCACTGTTCACCGCTCACTGTTCACTGCTCACCGCTTAGTAGTAGCCTGCATTGCACACTCAGCCCATTTTATTTTTCGCGGAAGAACAGCTGAATCTGACATCCGTTCAGATCGAAGTGTTCGCGCAATCTTTTTTCAACAAAACGTTTGTACGGATCCTTGATATACTGCGGCAGATTGCAGAAAAACACAAAGGCCGGATACGCCAGCTGCAGCTGTGTGATGTATTTTATTTTCACACGTTTTCCCTTATACATCGGCGGCGGTGTCTCGGAGAGAATCGGCAGCAGCACTTCATTGAGCTTCGATGTCGGAATGCGCCTGCTGCGGTTTTCATACACCTTCTGCAATCCCTCAAGCATTTTAATCACACGCGTTTTTTCCGTGGCACTGGTAAAAATCACCGGCACATCGGTCTGCGGAATCAAACGCGCAATCAGGTTTTCCTTGTACTCTTCCATGGTTTTGTGATCCTTCGAAACCAGATCCCATTTGTTCATCGCAATCACAATGCCTTTGTGATTTTCGTTGATGATATTCAGGATATGCAAATCCTGCGCTTCGAGCCCACGTGTTGCATCGACCACCAGCAGACAGATGTCGCTGTTTTCAATGGAGCGGATCGCACGCACGGTTGAATAAAATTCAACATTGTCGCTCACCTTTGCTTTCTTGCGGATTCCGGCGGTATCAACCAGCATGAAATGAAATCCGAATTTATTATACTCGGTGAAAATACTGTCGCGGGTAGTACCTGCAACCGGCGTCACGATTGACCTTTCTTCACCGATGAGTGTATTCAGAATGGAGCTTTTCCCCGCATTCGGTCTTCCAACAATGGCTATACGAGCGACTCCCGGGTCCGGTTCGGCATCCATCGGATTGAAATGCTTCACTACCTCATCGAGCAATTCGCCTGTACCAGCACCATTCACAGCACTGATGGCAAAAATTTCGCTGAGTCCACTTGAATAAAACTCGCCAATATTTAATGCCTGTGCATTGTTGTCGGCTTTGTTCACAGCAAGCACCACGGGCTTCTTGCACTTACGCAGCAGATCGGCCACATCTTCGTCCATCGGTGTGAATCCTTCGCGCACATCGGTCAGAAACAAAATCACATCAGCTTCGGAAATGGCCAGATGCACCTGCTTTTTGATTTCCTCTTCAAAAATATCATCGCTGTTATTCACGTATCCTCCGGTGTCGATCACCGAAAAATGCACACCGTTCCAGTCGCTCTTACCGTAATGACGGTCGCGCGTTACACCGCTGGTCGGATCTTCGATGGCTGCGCGCTCACCGACAAGCCGGTTGAAAAAAGTCGATTTGCCCACATTTGGACGCCCTACAATGGCAAGTATGTTACTCATATCAAAATCCCATTTGTTTTAAAGTTGTTTCATCATCGCGCCAGTCCTTCACTTTCACATTGAGATCGAGAAACACATGCTGCCCCAGGAATTCCTCAATTGTTTTGCGGGACTGAACGCCCAGTTTTTTTACCGAACTGCCGCCGTGACCAATCAGGATCCGCTTCTGGCTTTCGCGGCTCACAAAAATGGTAGCGCCGATTTTCGGTATATTTTCGTCCTCCTTATAGTAATCAATGATTACTTCGGAGTGATACGGAATTTCTTTCTCAAACAGATAAAAAATCTGCTCGCGGATCATTTCGGAAACAAAGAACCGCAGATGTCTGTCGCTCAGTACATCCTTCGGATAATAGGCCGGATGTTCGGGCAGCATTTCAATGACGCGTCCAAGCAGCACATCGACATTGAAATTGTGCAGCGCCGAAATCAGCATCACATCTGCCTTTGGAAAGACCACTTCATAATGTTTCATCAGCTCCATCATCTTGTCCTGCTGACTGAGATCAATTTTGTTAATGCAGACAATGAGCGGAACCGTCAGGTTTTGCAGGCGCAAGAGCAGATCAGGATTGAGTTCGCGCGTGCCGGGTTCAATCAAAAGAATAACGATGTCGGCATCTTCAAACGCGGCGTTGATGTAGCCCAGCATCTTGCGGTGCAGCTCATAAGCCGGATTCTCGACATAGCCGGGGGTATCCGAAAAAACAATCTGATAGTCGTCGGTGCTCAGAAAACCGAGTACACGCTGGCGTGTTGTCTGCGCTTTTGGCGAGACGATGGAAATTTTTTCGCCCGTCAAAGCGTTGATCAGCGTTGACTTACCGACGTTTGGGTTTCCGATTATATTGACAAATCCACTTTTATGTGACATTTTTGTGCCGGGTATTAAAATTGTTGTATCTTTGCAGTCCCGAATTGCAAAGGTAAGCAAAAAGAACTAAAGATATATTGCGGGGTGGAGCAGTGGCAGCTCGTCGGGCTCATAACCCGAAGGCCAGAGGTTCGAGTCCTCTCCCCGCTACACAGAAAAAACCGGCTTTCAGCCGGTTTTTTTATTTAAGCCAAGTGCCATGCTCGCATGAGTACTTGGCTTAAATAAAAAACGATGCAATCCAAAGGATTGCAGTTTTTTTTGTGTAAGCCTCCCCACCAAGGTCCGGCGGCCGCCAGGCCGTCAATCCTCTCCAGACAAAATCTTTTGGCAAAAGCCCATGCGTGCATGAGGCTTTAGCCAAATAAAAAAATAGCGTAATCCGCAGGATTACGGGTTTTTCTGTGTAAGCCTCCTCACCAAGGTCCGACAGCCGCAGGCCGTCATTCCTCTCGCTCTGCATAACGAACTAAGAAATCTTTTCAACTAATTCCCAATTTTATCACACTGTTCAAGAATTAAAATCATAATAACAAATAGCGAAAGGCCAATAATAAAGGATATCACAGCGCTCATCACGGATTTTTTCTCATATCCAAATTGTCTCAGGATAAAACCTCCAAAAATATATGAGAATATGATTGTTATTGGGACAATGGACAATAAAAGAAAAACAATAACAACGAATATTTCCATTTTGGTTAGAGTTGGATAGGGTTGGTGCCGAAAATTTGTGGGGTTATTCTAGCGTGATAAAAGTATAAGTAATTGTCCCTATCTGAATTTTCGGTGCGTCTGGCTTTGCATCAAATTTTGCTTTTAATGCTGCTTCCTCACAATTTTCCCATGTGGTAGGGTTATTAATCGTTGTTCCTACAGCCGCAGCCTCAGCTTCAATTACATTGCCATCGCGGTCAACCTTAATAGTTACAACGACTTTGCCTTCAACTTTTTCAGTATATAATGGCCGAGGTATTGATTTAGCCCCTCTACCTTTTAAATTATATCCTGATGGCGAACGACTGCCAATTCCATAAATGTTATTATCGTTCGGACCGGTACCCATAGCTGATTTTTGTTTGATGGTATCCTTGGTTGGATTACTGGCGCCCCACTTGAAATTATTAATACGATTATCAACATTTGCCGTTGTATTAGATTCATCTTTTTTCACCGTGATGGGATCCAGTTTAATATCCAGAATTTCAACAAAGATGTAGATTACAGATCCGATTTCCGAATACTGTTTATTAATGATTCTCCCGGATTTAAAGTCAAAATACTCTTTCGGCGAAATAATCTGAAAGGTACACGTGAATGGCTGATTTGGTTCAATGTTTTCGAGTTTTTCTAATACTATATTGTTGGAAGCATAAGGAGATGTTGTGTTGCTAGTGTTTCTGAAAAAATCAAAACTCAATGAACAATTAAAATCTTGAAAAGATATGTGATTATATACAATATTAATCGCATTTCCATCCTTAAAAGAAACGGATATTTTTCTATTTGGCACTATCTCTTGGTCCAGAATATTCATAGCTGAATCCCGGCATCTTTCAGCATAGATTGGTTTTGTGCCAGAATAATTGTTGTATAGCTCCATTAACCTGTGAGCTTCTCGTATTTTGCCATAATTGAGTGCATCCTGCGCTGAGAGCCAATGACAGGATGTAACAAATATAAATAATATGAAAACAAAACGCATCATTGCAAGTGTATTATTCGTTAACTACCTTCCGAAACTCAACTTTCTTCCTGTTTCCAAGAGCAAATATAATAGATTCTGATACGCGGTTTTGACCATTGCCACATCATTAACACATTTATATTTGTTTCATATACATGTACTTGTATTTTATGTTTTAGATTGGGGTAAAATTCGGAAAACAATTGGAATCAGTATTCATTTTGAAGAATTTTCACCCACCCTTTTGGATCAATGCCATCCAGCTTTTTCACCTCTCGTGAAATTTTCAGCCGTAGATCAATTCAGCCTGAACATCAGCAATTTTGAATTGTTCATATAAGATTCGCGACTCAATGATGAATATTCACTAATTTTACCGCAATATTATAATTTGCAAAATGAAAACTTTTCTTCTTTTATCTGCAATGATGTTTGTCTTCATTGCATCGATGGCTCAGAAATCGGAATCCGACAAAGACTGCTGGTACAACAAGGACATGGAGAAAAACAAGGTCCCGGGCGTTTCTTCGGACCGCGCTTATGAGGAACTGCTGCAGGGCAAAACACCCAAGCCTGTTATAGTCGCCATCATCGACGGTGGCACCGATTTCAATCACGAAGACCTGAAAGAAGTGATCTGGACCAACGAAGACGAAATTCCGGGCAACGGAATCGATGATGATAAAAACGGATACGTTGATGATGTTCACGGATGGAATTTTTTGGGAAATCCCGACGGCCGCAATGTGGACAACGACAACCTGGAAGTGACACGCGTTTACCGCCTGCTGAAACCGAAATACGAAAATGCCGACTCGGCGAAAATAGCCGGTGACAAAGAGTTTCAGCTTTATCTGAAATGCAAGAAGGAAGTTGAAACCGAATATGCGATAGCAAAAAAAGGGCTCACCAACGTGACAACGCTGTATCAAAATCTGAAATTTGCCGACAGTGTTCTGACGATTTATTTCGGCACAAACAAATATTCGGCAAACCAGCTCAAGACCATCAAAGAAGAGAACATGCAGAAAATCGTTGAATTCATGACCTATTGGATGAAGAAAGACGTGGATACAACCATTGCCAAAGAATTGATAAGTTATTACGAAGGCAACGCCTTATATCGCTACAATATTGACTTTGATCCACGCAGCATCATTGGTGATGACTGGACACAAAACGACGATCCGTATTATGGAAACAGCGATGTAAAAGGGCCGCGCGCCGGTCACGGCACCATGGTTGCCGGCAATGTGGCTGCGGTCAGAGGCAATGGCGTTGGTCCCGACGGAGTGACAAGCAACGCGCAGCTGATGATTCTGCTGGTGGTTCCCGATGGCGACGAGCGCGATAAGGATGTTGCAAATGCCATATTGTATGCGGTAAACAACGGTGCATCGATTATCAACATGAGTTTTGGAAAAGGATATTCACCGCAGAAACATTTTGTAGATTCCGCTCTGCGTGTGGCAAATGAACACGATGTACTGATTGTACATGCAGCAGGAAACGATGGCGAAAACGTGGATGTTGAAGTCCATTATCCCAGCAATTTTGATGAGAACGGCAATGTGATCAACGACAAGTTTATTGTTGTCGGAGCCAGCACCAATTCAGCCGGGAAAAAACTTCCCGCTTCGTTTTCGAACTACGGGAAAAAGAGTGTTGACATATTTTCACCGGGACAGGATATTTACAGTTGCGCACCCGGCAACAAATACGAATCGGCTTCGGGAACCTCGATGGCAAGCCCGGTTGCAACAGGTGTGGCCACCATCATCCGCGCATATTTTCCCGAGCTGACGGCAAAGGAAGTGAAAGAAATATTATTGGAGAGCGCCGTAAAATACGACAGGAAAGTATTGTTGCCAGGCGGCGGCAAGAAAAAAGTTTCGTTCTCTGAATTGTCGGTTACCGGCGGAGTCATCAATGCGTACAACGCAGTGAAACTGGCTCAGGAACGCGTGAATGCGAAGAAATAACTCCGGTCTTCCGCGAATTACACTAATCTCCGCGAAAAATATCTCCTGACCCGGCAGATCTTATTGACGCTAATTCGAATCATGCATCATCGAAGATGAAGCATGATTCAGATTTTGCACAAACAAATTTAATGATCTTTCTTTATCTGCAAAATATTCGCGTACAGCTTTTTCATCAGAGGCATCATTCATATAGAACAGCTTTCCACGTTTCATGTAATGACAAGTCGAGCTTGGCGCATCCAGCACTGAGATAGCCATATAAGCATCATTGGCGTTCCCGATTTTGTACAAATTGAATCCATATTATCGAATATGCAAGCGTGTTCACACTTGTCCGCCCATCATGTCACGACAGTGACCGATGCTGGCGGGTTCGGGTTCATAAGACCAGATGAGGGAAACAAAAATATTCGCGAAAATTCCCTTTATTCACGGACGAATAAATGAAACTGCAGCTGTTGTACGGAGGGGTATACTACCAATCCTATATTGCAAGATTTGTAGAAGAATTCAAAAAAGAAGAGTTCCGCTATTACAGTTTAAATCCAGTAATTAGCTTCTACGTTTCTCCTGATTTCACACAAAACCATTTAGGTCTTGTTGTGAGACATTACAACACGTTTGTACATCAAGCTCTTGCTACCAAAGTTCAATAAAATGGCAAGTGTACAACCGGTCGCTTTAAGATAATTAATAACCTGGCCCATGTCATCAGATGTAAGATTCGAAGAAGCTTTGACTTCAACAATAATTCCATTGAAGCAAAAAAAGTCAGGGACATATTTTCTCTTCAAAACGACATTTTTGTATTTTATCGACAGAGGTTCTTCGTGTATATAAGGGATATTTCTTCTTTCAAATTCTATGCATAAAGCTTCGTGATACACGGCTTCAAGAAAACCATTGCCAAGAATGGAGTGTACTTCCATTGCAGCACCCACAATGGTGAAAGTTTCATCTTTAAATTCAAGCTCTTTAAATGTGTCCATTTTTAATGATTAATGATGTGTATCTGGAGAATTTGGAATATTCGTAATCCCGCCATGAAACAACCTTCATCGCAGATGAAGATTGTTTCGCATTCGTGTTCATAAGACCTGCTGAGGCAGAATGTATTCGCGCAGATTCGATTAATTCGCGGACGATTCATGGCGGGTTTTATATTAAGCGGCCTGTTTCATTTCGGTGGCGACGATCTGCACGCGGCGGTGGGACACGCCTGCATCGTCCTTCCAGGCTGAGCTGCGGAGTTTTCCCTTCAGCCGCACGCGGGCACCTTTATGCACGGTATTCATTACCACATCGGCGACCTTGTTCCACGACACTACCTGAAACCATTCCGTGACGCGCACCTGCTCGCCTGTCCTGGTGCGATAATCATTGAAATAAGACATTGTGAACAATGCCAGCTTGTTGCCATTATCAAACTGTTTCGGAAACGGCTCAGAGGTCACTACGCCTTCGAGATAGACAATATTCTTTTCCGGATTCTTTTTTTTCTTAGGTTCTTCTTCACCTGTAAGCACCAACATACGGGCTTTTTCATCATTTGCGTTCACGCTTTCAAACTGTAATTCCATAATCGTTTTATTTTTAGTTCAACTTGAGTTCGCCGTTTTCATTAACGACAATGCAAAGGAACAACCACCGGAATCCATTAGCCGGTTATTAAGTATTTACTTTCGACTATAAATGTTTGTAAGCGTTTGTTGTCGGCTATAATGTGTTCCTGATTAAATAATCAGGGACAGCGTCTTTTTACATTGTCGGCACAGAAGAATTATTTTTTCAAGAATAAGTACAATCAGGTGCACTTGCTGCAGCGCACAAAATTTAAGGCTGGGCGTAGTCTTAAATGATTGATCTGTTGGGTTGAGTCTGGAGACTCAACCCGGCCAAATATATTTATCAGACTACGCCCAACACATTTATAAAGCGCTGCAGCAGCGACATTCAGCTGTATCCTTCGATACTTCGCAAGCATGTTTCTAAATAAACGCTACAGGTGCGAAACACAGGATGACAGCAGTATGCGATTGTTGTAGAATAATGGATGTTTTTATCTCTAAATAATTTTCTGTGCTTCGCAGAAATACTGAAAATCATTCACGTTTTCGAAACGCAGCATTTCAAAGCCTGCATCAGAAAAATATTTTTCAATGGTCTCTTTACTCAGCCGCTCATGCAACGGAGGCCCCATGGTCGATTCGACAGGTGTCCATTCAACAATGAATAACTTTCCATTGCCCTTCAGAATATTCCGGAGCATTTTAAGATAGGCAACTGCATCATCCACTTCGTGCAGCACAAAAGCCATCAGTATTTTATCAACTGAATTATCAGGCAAAGAAATATTATTCTTTTCACACAATAAAGTCTGGATATTATCTGATACCGGAAATTCATGAATTAGCAAATCCAGCATCTGTTGGGAGATATCAGCAGCTATCACTTTCCCTGTTTCGCCAATATACTCGAGTGCAGGAATGGCAAAATATCCTTTCCCGGCGCCTGCATCGAGCAACACATCGCCTTTTTGCAAATGCATCATGCCCAGAATTTTCTCAGGTGGAATGAGCTTGCGGCGCTCTTCTGAGCTCAGACGACCATGGTTTTCGGGACTGAATATTTTCGACATTCTCAGCGTATTAATTCAGAAAATAAAAGGCCGCATTCAATGCAGTGGCAAACAAAATCCACAGTAAATACGGGATGTTCAGATAGGCAGCGGTTGGTTTCAGCTGATAGAATTTCAACAGCATGATGACAACAACAATGTCTAGCACAATGATGTCGATGAGTGCCAGCGCGATGTCGTGATAATAAAAAAACAAAAATGACCATGCAAAATTCAGCAGCAGCTGAACAATGTAAATGATTTTTGCAACCGTCCTTTCTTTGATTCTGGGTTTGATCCAGATGTGAAAGAACGAAAGTCCCATCAGAATATACAGCAATGTCCACACAGGACCAAAAATCCAACCAGGCGGATTGAAGGATGGTTTATTCAAAGATTCGAACCATCCGGGGATTGCTTCGGATGTGTATTGTCCGGCAATGTAGCCCAGTGCCAGCGGGACAAAAAGCGAGGTGAGAAATTTGAAAATACTTCTTAGCATACTTTGTGTTTTTTCGTATGGTCACGCGTCGGGAGACGCGCGCCCAATCGAGTTTTAGTTTATAAAGTTTGTAAAGTTCATAAAGTTGAAAGGCACTTTAAAGTTGGCAGTCGTGAGTAGTCATTTGTGAGTTTTAAATCCACTTATATTTGCACATTTTCACATTGTAAAAAATCCCTTCATCGCGGCAGGATTTACATCGTTTCTGGCATTTTAGCCATCTCTCATATTACCACATCTCCCCATCATAAATGTCACTCATATTCTCACATTTTCACATAGGCGAAGCCTCACATTTTCACATTATTCAGTTCCTTGTTCAGCGTTCATCACAACTTCATCCTTCGATGTTCCTTGTTCAGTGTTCAGAGTTCATCATTCTTCCTCCCACTCAATCTGAAATTTTGTGTTTTCTTTCGGGGCAGGTTCGACCTTTTTGATTGTTGTATCTTTCTTGAAAAGACCGAATTCTTCATTCAGGATTTTTTTCAGATTCTGCTTCTCAGTCTTCAGATCCTGCTTGATTTTTTCCTGCATGGCCTTTTTGTCAAGCTGCTTGTACTGCGGATTCTCGACAGTTCCGGTAATCAGAATAAAAATGGTTGGGTCTCCTACTCCATCGTCAACGACATAACCGTATTCATCTTCCGGTCGTGTTTTATCTCCACCTTTTTTCACATCCGAAAACTTCACTTCAAGATGATATTCGATGTTATTATCAAAAGTATGCGATCCTGTAACCTTCAGATTCATTACGTTTGAGCGGATTTCCGTCTTCGGGATCCTGATGGTTTTGTCGCTGATGGAAATGGTGCTCACCATTTTTTCAAACTGAATATCTGAAAAATCACGGCCCTTGATAATCTTCTCGAGATCGTTGATGGGCGCGTATCCTACAAGCTGGCCATCTCTGATTTCAATTTCAGCACCTGCTACAATCGATGCCGGATCGACTTCAAGTGTTTCGGAAAAAGTTGCTTTCATCTGCAGCGAAACATCGGTGCGGCCACGCAGATTGTCATAAGTAAGATCTTCCTGTCCGAAATTATTGAACACGATAAATGCTTCACGCACGTCAAGGTTTTTCAGATCTGCATCGAGCGAAACTTTCACATCCTTGTTTTTAAGCTCACACGAACCGCTTCCTCGAATAGAACCGCCCAATGTCTTCAGACTCACATCTTCGGCCAGGACTTTGTTTTCGCCCACATGCACCGTCGCTTTTACATTGCTTGCACCGAATTTATTGTATGACAAACGGTCGGCCGAATATTCAACAACCGCACGGACATTTTTGGGCAAAACAAATTTTATTTCCGTTTCCTTTGTCTGTTGTGTGTTTTCTTCTTCAGGGAAAAGTTCTGTAATGTCAACATTCTTCGAATGCAGATCGGCACTCAGTTTCAGCTCATTGTCATCAATAAACAGAAATGGCAGGATGTCTTTCAGAATGGCATTCCCGCTGAAATCACTGGTGCCATATGCCACATTCATTTCTTTGATTTCAAGGTCACGGTTCGAAAAAATCGCATTCAGTTTTTTCACGGCAGCCACTTTGCTCATGCCTTCGGTCTGCAGCTTTGCATCTTCAATCAGAAGCATTCCTTGACTTTTGCTGTCAATAAAATCCGTTGCCTGCAGATTGGAAAAATCATCAACGATTCCTTCATACTGAACATCGAATTTCACGTTGCCGGCCATTTCCTTAACGCTTTCCCACTGGCCCCATTCCTGAATTTTCCCCAAACTCACATCGCCTTTTACCGACAATTTTATCTGCGGATTTTTCAGATTCTTGATTTGCAGACTTCCCGAAATGGTCTTCCCATCAAGGGTTGCACTGAAGTTTTTCATTGAGAGAAAATACTTCTCCTGCGCAGCAAAATCAGGCGTTGCAAATTTTCCGTTGAAGCGGATGTTGCTCAGTGCAATGTTGTTTTCAGGTCTTTCGATATAGCCATCCTGCATCTGCAGCGACACATCCACTGCTGGCATTTTTCCGTCGCTGTACTTTCCTTTGATGTGCGACTCGATTGAAATGGTGCCGCGATGCTCGAGTCCATCCGAAAATTTCCGGACTTCCTGAGGCATCAGACTGATGAATTCATTCAGATCGGTGTTGTCAGATTTCACTGTGATATCAACGGTTTCGCGCGATTTAGCGTAATCCACTTTTCCTGCTGCCAGCAAAATCACATCGGCAATCTGAATCTCCACACTGTTGAATGAAACATCCGAAGTTGATGTGTTTACATCAATCACACCATTGAGCAAGGCTTCAGTTCCCGGAATGAAGTCCATGCCCGAAACATGGATGGTGTCAACGCGCAATGCAGCAGACAATTTCACGTTGTAATCATCTTCATAAAAACTGCCCGATGCTCTGGCCTGATGAAAAAAGAATGTGTACTGCTGATCGAATCGCTCATCAAAATATCCGCCACGCACTTCGGAAAGATAGATTCTTTCAAGATGAAACGCAGTACTTTCAGCCGAGGCCGTTGTATCCGTTGTTGGTTTCAGTATATGAAAATTATCGGAGCCATCTTTGAAAACCCGCAGCCAGACTGAGCCGCGATCCATCCCAATCTGACGTATTGTATAATCACCAGTGATAACATCAATGAGATTGAACTCAAGCGAAACCCAACGTGCTGAAAAAAGATTTCCTGTTTTCTGCGGTGTGGCATCGCTGGCCGACACTTCGTTGAACACTACCGACACCATCGGAAAATGATGAAACAAAGTCACATCAACATCCTTCACCTTGATTTCGGAATTAAGTTCCTTGTTGATCTGACCGATTAGCCTCTGCTCAATTTTATTCTGAAAAATAAAAACCAGCAGCCATGCCAGCAGAATCAGAAACACCACGGATCCGATCAGCCAAAGGAAAATCCGCAGTGCGATTCCGTACCATTTCCGCTTTTTTCTGGTCTTTGTTTCTGTTGCCGGTTGTTCCATCTGTGTAATAACGTTGTTACAGCTGTAAAAATTACATTGACTTTTCCGACCTGAAACTGTCCCAGCCCTGCGCCTTGAGCGAAATACTCTGGCCGGCTTTGGTGATCAGATTCATGCCTTCGTTTTTGTCGGTGATGTGACCAATCACCAGAATGTCATCGCGGTCTTTCAGCTTTTCGTATTCTGCCAGCGGCACTGTGAAAAGCAGCTCGTAGTCTTCACCTCCGTGCAATGCCATGGTAATGTCAGTCACATTGAATTCTTCGGCTACTCTGCCTGTTTCAATATCCACAGGAATTTTTTCCTCGTATATACTGCATCCTGTGCCGCTCTGCGAGCAGATGTGGTGAAGCTCCGACGAAAGTCCGTCGGAAATATCCATCATCGAAGTCGGTTTAATTCCAACCTTGCGTAGTTTCTCCATCACGTCGAAACGCGCTTCAGGTTTGAGCTGGCGTTCTATCACATATTCAAATCCCTGCAGGTCGGGCTGGAAATTCGGATTTGCCTCGAAGGTTTTTTTCTCGCGTTGCAAAATGAGCAGTCCTGCGTAGGCCGCTCCAAGATCGCCACTCACGCAGATCAGGTCATTCACCTGGGCGCCGTTGCGATATGCAATCTCTTCGCTTTTCGCTTTTCCGACGACGGTCACCGAAATCACAAGGCCCTGAGCGCTGCTGCTGGTGTCGCCTCCGACCAGATCGACCTTGTATTTGTCGCAGGCCATTTTCATTCCTGCAAACAATTCATCCAGTGCTTCAACCGAAAACCGGTTCGAAATGCCAATGCTCACCAGCACCTGTTGAGCTACTCCGTTCATGGCTGCAATGTCGCTCAGATTCACAACAATCGATTTGTATCCCAGATGGCGCAACGGCATCCACGAAAGATCGAAATGCACACCTTCGAGCAGCAGATCGGTTGACAAGAGGGTTTGTTCTTCAGCGCCATATTCTATCACAGCCGCATCATCGCCGATGCCTTTCAGTGAGCTCTTGTTCACCAGCGGAAAATCTTTGGTAAGGTGATGAATGAGACCAAATTCACCCAGGGTGGAAATATCGGTGTGGATCGGCTTTTTATCTTCGAGCATAGTATTCCTTTTTCTGCAAAATTAATCAATCCTTTACCCTTATAAAAGCCAGTGAGGAGATGTTATTAACCGTTGAGGTTTGAAAAGCGTAATGCTTAGCGGATTGTTTTGAGAGTTAACCATGCTGAATTTATTCGTCAGCATACTATAACAGAGTTCCCGGCCTCCGAGCCGGGATCTCATCGAAAACCTTCTATGCCAATGCTGGATTGTACGCCGCCAAAACTGTTTCGCAGCCGACGATTCCATGTCAGCAAGCTTTGCTTTTAATCCCCTTCTTGCTGACGATAAAATGTCGGCGAGGCGGCGGACTATTGAAGATTGGGCTTCACAACTGCTTTGCCTATAAAGAGATATTTTTTACGGTCGTCGATACGCTGGCATAACACTCGGGTGCGCTGCAGCGAAATTTTGCGATAGGTTTTTTCTTTCCAGACAAATTCGGCGCCATCGGGTAAATCTTTTACGCGGGTTTCGCCTTCCTGAATTTCGATTTCCGCATCACTGTTTTCGTAGGTCACACGCGGCTTTTCGAGCTGATACAAAGCTTCGGCTTTCCATTCAGGAGTGAATTCATACAACGACATGACAATACGCAACAGCATTTTGAAAGCAAATTTCCATTCTTCGCCGTGCGGCTGTGCACGATGTCCGTATTCGCGCCACACCATGGCATGTGCGAGTTCGTGACAGAGGATAATCATGAAATGTCCGAGCGGAAGATTGCGCCGCACATACACGCGCGCAGGAATGTTATTTCCTTTCACCATGAATGTTCCCAGACGGTGTTTTGAATCGCGCTGAAAATAAATTTCGGTGTTGAGACGCGTGGCCGCATCATGCAGAAACAGATACACCTGACGGTTGTAATTCTGTACAAAAAATGTGGCCGAAACCGGTTTCATATATCCTCCGGGGAACGGAATTAATCGAGTTTAAGAACAGCCAGGAATGCGCTCTGCGGCACTTCGATGTTGCCCACCTGACGCATGCGTTTCTTTCCTTTTTTCTGTTTTTCGAGCAGCTTGCGTTTACGCGAAATATCGCCACCGTAGCACTTTGCAGTAACGTCTTTGCGATATGCCTTGATGGTTTCGCGCGCAATGATTTTGGCTCCGATAGCGGCCTGTATGGCAATGTCGAACTGCTGTCGCGGAATCAGGTCTTTCAGTTTTTCGCACATGCGGCGGCCGAAAGAGTACGAATTATCTTTGTGAATAAGTGTTGACAAGGCATCGACCTGCTCACCGTTTAGCAATATGTCGAGCCGCACCAGATCAGCTTCGTGGAAACCACATTCATGATAATCGAACGAAGCATATCCTTTCGAAATGCTTTTCAGTTTATCGTAGAAGTCGAAAACGATCTCTGCAAGTGGCATTTCGAAGGTTACCTCTACACGATCCGTTGAAAGAAAAACCTGATTTTTGAGTGTGCCGCGCTTGTCAATACACAACTTCATGATCGCGCCCTGAAACTCGGACTTGGTAATGACGTTTGCAGTGATATAGGGTTCTTCGATGTAATCGATTTTGGTGATATCGGGAAGTCCGCTCGGGTTGTGCACTTCGATGAGTTCCTGTTTGTGTGTGTACACTTTATACGACACGTTTGGAACCGTCGTAATGACGTCCATATTGAATTCGCGGTCGAGACGTTCCTGAATGATTTCCATATGCAGGAGTCCCAGAAAACCGCATCGGAAGCCGAATCCGAGTGCTGCGGAAGATTCCGGCTCGAAAGTCAGCGATGCATCGTTGAGTTGCAGCTTTTCGATGGACTCGCGCAATTCTTCATAATCATCGGCATCGACCGGATAGAGGCCGGCAAAGACCATTGGCTTGGCTTCCTTGAATCCTTCAATACCAGTTGTGCAGGGGTTGTCGACCTTGGTAATGGTATCACCCACCCTGACTTCTCGGGCGACTTTAATTCCGGAAATAATATAGCCGACATCGCCGGCAGAAAGTTCTTTCTGGGGTTCAAGCCTCATTCCGAGTGTACCGATTTCATCGGCGTGGTATTGTTTTCCGGTACTGATGAGCTTAACAAAGTCATCCGTTTTCATCGTACCGTTTTTAATGCGGAAATAGGCAATGATGCCACGGAATGAATTGAATACACTGTCGAAAATCAGCGCCTGGAGCGGAGCTTCGGGATCGCCTTTGGGAGCAGGAACTTTATTGATGATGGCATCAAGAATTTCTTCGATACCCATACCGGTACGGGCGCTGGCTTCGATGATGTCTTCGCGCGGGCAGCCCAGCAGTTCAACAATCTGATCCTTCACTTCTTCGGGCATGGCGCTGGCCATATCCATTTTATTGAGGATTGGAATGATTTCGAGATTGTGATCGATGGCCTGATAGAGGTTGGAAATGGTCTGGGCCTGGATTCCCTGCGTGGCGTCGATGACCAGCAAAGCACCTTCGCAGGCGGCAATAGCGCGTGAGACTTCATAGGAAAAATCAACGTGACCCGGAGTGTCGATCAGGTTCAGCTTGTATTTCTGACCACCGCGCTCACAGCGCATCTGGATAGCATGGCTCTTGATGGTGATGCCCTTTTCGCGCTCCAGATCCATGTCGTCGAGGACCTGATTCTGAAACTCGCGCTCACTCACCGTTCCGGTGAATTCCAATAAACGGTCCGCCAACGTTGATTTACCGTGGTCAATATGTGCAATGATGCAGAAGTTGCGTATGTTATTCATAATCGGGTGCAAAAGTACAATTTAATGTGCTAATTTGCTAATGTGCTGATGTGAAATATGTGGGAATGTGGGAATATGAGAGACGATGAAAACACGAAATACGAGAGAGGCGTAAGTCATCAGGCGTAAGTCATCAGGCGTAAGGCGTTAGTAGTGATGAGTTAGGAGTGATGAATTATGAGTTGCCGAAAGCATGAAAGAGGCTGCGCAGCACCATCGGATGTCCCTCCGCTTCCGGCGGAGTAAACTCCGGGACAACATATTGGGAGCGCTGGGCAATCTTGTCACGTTTCACGTGACGCCCCGGGGACAAGGTGTGCGACCTGTCACAGCTTGTCACGTTTTACGTGATGCCGCAAGCATTGTCCAATGCTCCCTCTCAGAGCACCGACGCTTCGGTCAGCACATATTGCTGATTACTGAAAGCTGACGGCTGAATGCTAAATCCGTTTGATTTTTTCAATCAGCGACGAGGTGCTGAAACCTTCTATAAGTTCGATGGTCTCTACTTTTCCGCCATGTTGTAAAACGACATCAGCGCCGACAATCTGATCAATTGAATAGTCTTTTCCTTTTACCAGAACATCGGGAATGATAGATTTAATGAGCTCCAGCGGTGTGTCTTCATCAAACATGCATACGGCATCGACAAACTGAAATGATGCAAGCAGAAGACAACGTTCGTTTTCGGAAATGACCGGCCGCGAAGCGCCTTTAAGTCTTTTTACCGAATCATCGGTATTGACACCGATCACCAGGCGGCTTCCGAGAGCGGCTGCTGCAGCTAGATACTGCGCGTGCCCCGGATGAATAATATCGAAACAGCCATTTGAAAAAACGATGGTCTGACGTTCTGTTCTCCATGTATTGACGCGCTGAATCAGTTGTTCGCGCGAAATGATTTTTTCACTGATCAGTTTTCTGCAGTCCATCTTTTTTGTTTTTTTGAAAGCCAAATAATGTGAAAGCAATCAATCCCATTACAAGAATCATAATGGTCTGAACGGTCCATGACAGCCATCCGATGGTAAAACCATCCGTAATATCAGCACCATACATCAGCAGCACTTCAGAAACAATCAAAGGATAAATTCCGATTCCGCCCTGGATAACAATGATGCCGATGGTGCCGAAAACCAGAACTATGAAAGCCGATTCAGCCGACAGTCCGGTTGTTGAAGGAATGCTGAAATACATGAAATAAACCATGAGCCAGTACATGACCCAAATGAGGATGGTATAAACGAAAAACAATCCGGTTCTTCTGAGTTTGAATATTGAGAGAAATCCGCTCAGCAGGTTTTGAATTATCCTGTTTATTTTCTGAATAAGCGGTTTGTGTCTGAATTTTTTCAGGATCCAAATAAACAACAGGAACAGGGCGCACAGGATTCCGAGAATCAGCCATATTTTCCAACCGGCAAACAAACTTGTTTTTTCAGCAAAACCACCTAGGATCCGCTCTGTAACATATGTTTTGACATTGTCCCAGAAGATGGCTATGGCGGTAAAAAACAATGCAAGATAGAAAAAGAAATCAAAAGCCCTTTCAGCAACAACGGTTCCGAAAAGCTTGTCGAATGATATTTTAGATTGCTTTGAAAGCAGCACGGCGCGCGTGATTTCGCCCAATCGGGGCACTGCAAGATTGGCCAGATAACCAGCCATGAGCGACCAGAAGGATTGCCTGAGTGGTGGGGCTTTTTCTATGGTATCAATGAGTAAATTCCAGCGGGCGGCACGCAGAATATGGCTCATAATGCCGGCTGCAATGGCCAGTAAAATCCAGAAATAATTTGCTTTCAGAAAATTGTCGACAACTTTTTTCTGTTGTTCTGCGTCGAGTTTATTCCAGAAGAAGAAAATGAAAAATATGCCCAGACCAATAAAGGCCAGTGTCTGGACAATTTTAAATATTTTCTTTTTCAATACTCAGAGTTTGTTGTTTTTGTCGGGGAAAATGATGGATGGCTTGAATTTTTTTGCTTCATTGTATTCAAGGGTACAATAGGAAACAATGATAATGGTATCTCCCGGAGCCACTTTGCGTGCAGCAGGGCCGTTCATGCAGATGGTGCCGCTGTCGCGGGCACCTTTGATAACGTAGGTTTCGAGCCGTTCTCCGTTGTTGATGTTCAGCACATGAACTTTTTCAAACTCAATCAAATCAGCAGCGTCCATCAGGTTTTCATCAATGGTGATGCTTCCTGTGTAATACAGATCGGCTTCGGTCACCGTTGCCTTGTGGATTTTGCTTTTCAACACCTGTATATTCATGCAGCAAAATTACTAAAATAATTCGAAATTGTCGATGAGTCTCACTTTACCAAGCCATGCGGCTACAAACGCTGTTGCATGGGTTGCATCTTCCTTTTTTGAAAGTGGTTTCAGGGTCTGTGCATCAGCAATGATGAAATATTCCGGCTGAATCATTCCGCTACCGGCGAGCATACGCTCACAGTGTTTGCAGACATCTTCGGGTGAGAATTCCTGTATGAGCTGTTGTGCGCGCCTGAGTACTTCATAAATCAGCGGGGCCATTTCACGTTCTTCCTCAGTCAGTCTTGAATTGCGGGAGCTCATGGCCAGTCCGTCTTCTTCGCGCACAATGGGCATCCCTTTGATGGTGATCTGCGGAAATTCTTTCTCTGCAAGCTGCCTGATAATCATTAATTGCTGATAGTCTTTCTTTCCGAAGTATGCAACATGTGGCTGAACGATGCGGAACAATTCAGAAACAACCATGGCAACACCGTTGAAGTGACCCGGACGTTTTGCCCCTTCCATCACATCATCAATTCCGGGGAATGCCCAGGTACGTGTAACCGGCTCCGGATACATTTCGGCAACCGAAGGGATGAAAACAGCTGTGGTACCGGCCTTTTCAAGCATCTGCAGATCGCGTTCCTCGTTTCTGGGGTATTTTTCGAGATCTTCAGGGTTGTTAAACTGGGTAGGGTTCACAAATATGCTGACAACCGTCGAGTGATTCTCCGCGATTGATGCAGAGACCAGCGAAATATGGCCCTGATGCAGGAATCCCATGGTTGGAACAAACCCAACAGATGTTTCATCTGTTAAACTTTCTCGCCAGTCTTTATATTCTTTAATTGTACGGAAAATATTCATAATCAGTCAAAAAAAAGTACAAAACTAAACTCTTTTTTCGATATATATGGAAAAAAAATCGTAACTTTGCATATTATTTATCAGCCCTTGCATTGTTATGGAGAAAGCAAAAATTCTGTATGTATCTCAGGAAATTACCCCGTACCTCCGGGACAGTCAGATGGGAAATGTTTGCAGGCACCTGCCGCAGGGAACCCAGGAAAAAGGAAAAGAGATCCGCACATTTATGCCCCGTTTCGGATGTATCAATGAGCGCCGCCACCAGCTCCACGAGGTGATCCGCCTTTCCGGAATGAATATCATCATCAACGACTCCGACCATCCGCTCATTATTAAGGTAGCTAGTATTCAGCAGGCAAGAATGCAGGTTTACTTCATCGACAGCGAGGATTATTTTCATCGCAAGTTCATTCTTCATGATAAGGACAATCGTTTTTACAACGACAACGATGCACGATCGGTATTTTTCAATCGTGGTGTTCTCGAAACGGTGAAAAAACTTGGATGGGCTCCTGATATCATCCATTGTCATGGCTGGATGTCGGCTCTTGCAGCTGCATACGTAAAGAAAGTCTATAAAAAGCATCCGATTTTTTCTGAGAGCAAAATTGTAATTTCGCTCTATGATGATCATTTTTCAGAATATTTTTCCGAACAGGTTATTGCAAATATTGTTATGGATGATCTCACGGCAGCCGGATTACCCCAACTTAAAAAAGACAGGAACTATGTTGGCTGGATGAAAACAGCTATCGATTATGCGGATGGGCTTATTGTCGCTTCAGAAAACGTGAATCCCGATGTGCTTGAATACGCAAAGAAAAGTAAACTTCCGATGCTAGAATATCAGGGTGAAGAGAATTACATTGATGCTTTCAATAAATTCTATGACCGGGTTTTAATCAATGAGGAAGTAGCCTGTTAGAGCAGCAGATTATTTCCCAGGATTAAACGGATTCTTCTGCTCTTTTTTCAGATCGACAAGCCACTTTCCATCCTGTCTGATCAGATCAATTGTTTCTTCTTTTCCATTGGCAGTGTATCTGCACAACGCGGTGTTTTTTTCAACCGTGCATTTTTGAATGACTGCATCGCTGAAATTGTTCTGGCTTTTGGTTGAATCAGGCACCATGGCTGATAAACTCTTGAACAGGCGAAGAATCATTTTTGTGTTTTCAGTACCATATTGAGAGGCCTCGTCAAATTCAAGTTTCTGGAAGTGTGTCAGAAATTTTTTTGCGACATATTCCGGCGAATCTTTTTTTTCAATTCCCAAAAACCGGCAGGATGCAGCCATAACAAGGATTAACAGAAATGCAAGCGGTTTTTTCATACAGTTTATTTCAAAGGCAGAACAATGCGAAAAGTAGTTCCCTTGCCGGGTACAGATGAGTGAACAAAAAGTTTTCCTTTATGGTATTCTTCAATGATTCGCTTTGAAAGAGTGAGCCCAAGCCCCCATCCGCGTTTTTTGGTTGTGAATCCCGGCCGGAAAACGGATTTATACTGCGATTTCGGGAACCCTTTTCCGGTATCAGTCACGTCAAGCATGATGTGTCGCGTAGCATTGTGAAGGGAAATGGTTATGCTGCCTTCGCCTTCCATGGCATCAATGGCGTTTTTCAGCAGGTTTTCCATCACCCAGCCAAAAAGGTTTTCGTTGAGAGGAAGCATCAGCTGATCTGTTTCTCTGAAAAGGATATTGATGCTGACTTTTTTCGAGGAACGGGCACGGATGTATCTGACGGAGTTGTACACCGAGTCGGCCAGCGAAGTCATTGGTAGCTCAGGCGCAGAGCCAATGTTACTGAAGCGTGCCGTTACGTCCTGCAACCGTCTGATGTCGTTTCGCAACTCATCGATATAGACCTTGTTTTTTTCATCGGTTTCGATAAAGTCGAGCCAGGCAAGCATGGATGAAATGGGTGTTCCAAGCTGGTGCGCCGTTTCTTTGGCCATACCTACCCACACTTTGTTCTGCTCGGCTTTTCGGGTTGTATTGAAAAGAATGTAGGCTGCAAGAAGAAAAATGCCAACCACAAACAGTTGCACAAAAGGATAATACCTGAGTTGTGTGAGGAGATACGAATCCTTGTAATAAATATATTTTTTTCCCTGCCCCTCGAAATCGATGATGATAGGCGGGTTTTGGGTCTCCATGGTTTTTATCAGTTCTTCAAGTTCCTCCTGGTTTTCCAGAATTTCCTTATTAACATTGCCACTTGAATACACTTTTGTGCGTGCCGAATCCAGAATAAGCACCGGAACGCTGGCGCTGTTTACAAC